>CAMLOF010000001.1 GCA_946481585.1 uncultured Macromonas sp.
TTGTTGATGGCCACGAACTCGGCGAAGTCGAGCATGTCGATCTTCTCCAGCTGGCTGGCCGCGCCGAACTCGGGCGTCATCACATACATGGGCACGTCCACGTGCGGCACGATGGCTGCGTCGCCCTGGCCAATGCCGGAGGTCTCCACGATCACCAGGTCGAAGCCCGCGACCTTGCAGGCAGCAACCACGTCCGGCAGGGCCGCAGAGATCTCGCTGCCGAAGTCGCGCGTGGCCAGGCTGCGCATGTAGACGCGCGAACCTTGCTGCCAAGGGGATATCGCGTTCATGCGGATGCGGTCGCCCAGCAGTGCGCCGCCGCTCTTGCGGCGGCTGGGGTCGATGCTGATGACCGCCACGCGCAGCGCGTCGTTCTGGTCCAGCCGCAGGCGGCGGATGAGTTCGTCGGTCAAACTGGACTTGCCCGCGCCGCCCGTGCCGGTGATGCCCAGCACCGGCACTTTCGTGCCCTGCGCCTGCTCGCGCAGCTGCGTCACCAGCGTTCCATCAGCGCGGCCGTTTTCCAGCACAGTGATCAGCTGGGCAAGGGCGCGCCAGGCGGCGTCGGTGTGGCCCTGTATGGCCGCCAGCGCCTTCGGTGCGTGGGCGGACACGTCCTTGTCGCAGCGCATCACCATCTCGCCGATCATGCCCGCCAGGCCCATGCGCTGGCCGTCCTCGGGGCTGTAGATGCGGCCCACGCCGTATTCCATCAGCTCGCGGATTTCGGCAGGCACGATCACCCCGCCGCCGCCGCCAAAGACCTGAATGTGCTCGCCACCGCGCTGGCGCAGCAGGTCGACCATGTATTTGAAGTATTCAACGTGCCCGCCCTGGTAGGAGCTGATGGCGATGCCCTGGGCGTCTTCCTGCAGCGCCGCCGTCACCACGTCGTCCACCGAGCGGTTGTGCCCCAGGTGGATCACCTCGGCTCCCATGCTCTGCAGGATGCGCCGCATGATGTTGATGGCCGCGTCGTGCCCGTCGAACAGGCTGGCAGCGGTCACGAAGCGGACCTTGTGGGTAGGGCGGTATTCGGCCAGCGCCTTGAATTCAGCGGACAGGTCGGTCATGGCGGGAGTCTCCTGGGCTAATTTACGTTTACGTTTACGTAAACGTCAATATTAACCGGAATCCAAGAAAAAAGGGCGCCAGTGGCGCCCTTTGGGAGTGGCCTTGCGGTCACTTGTAGAGGACCTGCGGCAGCCACAGGCCGATTTCGGGAAACACGTAGAGCAGCACGATCGCCAGCACCTGGATGCCCATGAACGGCAGCATCCCGGCAAAAATCTGGTTCAGCGTGACGTGCTTCGGTGCCACCCCCTTCAAGTAGAAGGCGCTCATCGCCACAGGCGGGCTCAGGAAGGCGGTCTGCAGGTTCAACGCCACCAGCAGGCCGAAGAACAGCGGGTCGACCCCAAAGTTGTCCAGCAGCGGGATGAAGATAGGCATGAAGATCACAATGATCTCTGTCCACTCCAGCGGCCAGCCCAGGATGAAGATGATGACCTGGCTGAGGATGAGGAACTCCGTCTTGCTCAGGTTCATGCCCAGCACCCACTGTTCCACCAGTTCCTGCCCACCCAGCAGCGCGAACGCCGCCGAGAAAATGGCCGATCCCACGAAGAGCCAGCACACCATCGCGCTCGTCTTGGCGGTGAGGAACACACTTTCCTTGACGATGCCGAAGTTGAGCTGCTTGTAGGCTGCCGCCAGCAAGAAACCACCCAGCGCACCCACTGCAGCGGCTTCGGTTGGTGTAGCCAGGCCGAAGACGATCGACCCCAGCACCGCCAGAATCAGCACCAGCAGCGGGAAGAAACTGGCCAGCAGCATCTTGAAGACTTCAAGGCGCGTATAGCTCAGCAGTGCGTAGAACACCGCCAATGCTGTGGCACCGGCCCCAAGGCCGATCCAATAGCTGTTGGGCGCAGGCTGCGAGGTTTCCGCCGCGTTGCCGTCCTGGGTGGCGATGGCTGAAGCTGGGGCGGTAGCCGCGGCAGCAGGCTCGCTTGGAGCGGTGTTGGATGAAGCTTCTGCCGTATCGCTGCCGGGCGGCTCACTCAGTCCATCTTCCTCGGCGCCGGGAGGGGCTTGCAAGCCGTCTTCATCGGCTGGGGGCTCTTCCAGCCCGCCCGATTCGGATTCGCTTTCAGCCGCAGCGTTCATTTCGTCCATGGACTGCAGTTCGCTGGCCGCATCGGCCTCAGGCACCTTAGTCACAGACTGGTAGGAGGCGAGCGCTACGACTGCAAACAGCACGGCGGGCATCAGCGCGATCCCGAGTTGGCGCAGCAGATAGCCTGCGGAGACGTCGCTGTTGCGCTTGCCTTTCAGAGCCTTGATGAGACCAGCCAGAGCCAGCGCGTTACCTTGGGCGCCGATCTTTTGCAGCGGCACAGGCAGTGGCACAAAGCGCTGTTCGGCCGTGAGCGGTGGCGCCCAGGTGGGCTTGATCTTGGCGATCAGGATCACGTACACGATGTACAACCCCGCCAGCATGATGCCCGGGAAGAAGGCGCCAGCGTACAGCTGAACCACGGACACACCCGCCGTTGCGCCATAGACGATCAACAGCACCGAAGGCGGAATCAGAATGCCCAGACAGCCGCCAGCGGTGATGGCACCAGCCGTCAGGCGAACGTCATAGCCAGCGCGCAGCATCTGCGGCATGGCCAGCAGGCCCATCAGCGTGACGACTGCGCCAACGATACCGGTTGCCGTGGCAAAGACCGCGCAGGTCACCAGGGTGGCCACACCCAGCGAGCCGGGCACCCGTGCCAGCGCCAGGTGCAAACTCTTGAAGAGCTTTTCGATCAGGTTGGCCCGCTCCACCAGGTAGCCCATGAAGACGAACAGCGGAATCGAGATGAGCACGTCGTTGCTCATCACCGAGTAGGCCCGCTGCACCATCAGGTCCAGCGTCTGTTGCGCGGCGCCTCCTGCCGTCTGGTCGCCCGAATGGTAGGCAAAGAAGGCGAACAGCATCCCCATGCCCATCAGCGTGAACGCCGTGGGAAAGCCCAGCATGATGGCCACAACCACCAGCGATAGCATCAGCAGGCCATAGTGGCCGTTGGTCATCGTGTCAACGCTGAGCACCATCGCCAGCGCGGCGGCCAGGATCAGCCCCATCAGGCTGAAGCCGAACCAGAGTTCCTTGCGAATTTTCATGCTTTGCCGCCTTTCTGCGCCTCGTGCTGCACGACGAGGGCATCCAGCGCCTCAATGTCTGAATCTTTTACGTGAACCATGTCCTTGAGCTTGTCCACGTCCACTTCTTCAACGTCCTCTTCACGGGCCGGCCATTCGCCGTCGCGTATGCAGATGACGCAGCGCACGATTTCCACGAAACCCTGCAACAGCAAGATGCCGCCCGACAGCGGCAGCACGAACTTGAACGGGTACAGCGGCAGGGCGTCTGCAGAAAAGGTCTGCTCCCGAATTGCCAGTGAGTCCTGCGCGAAGTTCCAGCCGGCCCAGGTCAGCGCCACGATGCCAGGCAGGAAAAAGATGATGTAGAGCACCAGGTCCACCGTTGCCTGGGTCCGCGGTTGAAAGAAACCGTAGAGCACATCGCCACGCACATGCCCGTTTTTTGACAAGGTGTATGCACCTGCGCACATGAACAGCGTGCCGTACAGCATGATCTGCATGTCCAGCACCCAGGCGTGCGGGGTGTTCAGCACGTAGCGGGAAAAGACTTCCCAGGAAATCAACAGGGTCAGGACTGCCGCCGTCCAGGCGGCGAGCTTGCCCAGCCAGGTGGACAGACGGTCGACCGTCATCAGCAGGTTTTGCATTTTGGGAGCCTTTAAACAAGGCAGGGGCACGTAGGTGCCCCTGCGTAATCGATCACCTCAGAAATCAGCTCTTCTTCGCGCCCTTGCCGAAGTAGTGGTTGTAGGCCATCTTGAAGTCGACCATGTAGTCGTTCTGCCATTGACCGGCGCGTTGTGCGAACTCACGCTGCGAGTCGAGCACCTTCTTGAAGAAGGGGTTTTCAGCAGTCTTCTTCTGAATGGTTTTGTCCCAGGCCTCAAGCTGAGCGCGCAGGATCGCATCGGGCGTCTTGTAGAACTTCACGCCTTGCTTCTTCAGTTCGGCGTAGTCCTTGGAGTTGCGCTCGATGGCCTTCCAGCTCATGTCAGCGCTGGCAGCCTGCACGGCGTAGTCAATGATGGAGCGCAACTCCTGCGGCAGGGCGCGGTACTTCGGGCCGTTGAACAGGATCTCGAACTGCTCGCCGCTCTGGTGGAAGCTTTGCAGCATGCAGTTCTTCACCACGTCAGGGAAGCCCAGCACCCGGTCAGACGACGCGTTGTTGAACTCGGCTGCGTCGATCAGGCCACGGTCCAGTGCAGGAACGATTTCGCCGCCGGGCAACGGGTTCACAGCGGTACCCATCTCGGTGAACACGTCCACCGCCAGCCCCACGGTGCGGAACTTCAGACCCTTCATGTCCTGCACTTTGGCCACGGGCTTCTTGAACCAGCCGAGCGGTTGGGTAGGCATGGGGCCGTACAGGAAGTTCTTCACGTCCATGTTCAAGGACTTGTAGATTTCTTCCACCAGTTCACGGCCGCCGCCGTAGTTGTGCCAGGCCAGGACCATGTTCGGGTCCATGCCAAAGGCGGGGCCCGAACCCCACAGCGCCAGGGCAGAGTTCTTGCCATACCAGTAAGCGATCACGCCATGGCCGCCGTCCAGGGTGCCCTTGCTCACGGCTTCAAGCAGTTGGAATGCTGGAACCACGGCGCCAGCGGGCAGCACCTCGATCTTCAGGCGGCCACCTGCCATGTCGTTGACTTTCTTGGCGAAGTCGTTGGCGTACTCGTGGAAGATGTCCTTCGCGGGCCAGGTGCTCTGGAAGCGCAGCGTCGTGGTCTGAGCCGAGGCGATCATCGGTGCAGACATGGCGCCTGCTGCAACAGCGGCACCTTTGAGCAGATTGCGGCGAGAAGTGGGCTTGGTCTTTTCAGTCACGGCGAATGTCTCCTGTGGACGGTTGTGGTGAGGGGATTCTTGCCCTGCGTGCCGTCATACTGGTGCGGGTTTCTACCGATGTGGCGTCCACTTGGCGACACCCCTTGCCCGCGAAGAAAGCGTTCCTCCCTCTGTAGCGGTGTTCCCGGAAAAATTTTCAAGCGGTTCTTCAAAAAACGTCCGAGACAGTCGCCGGTCTTGCCGCGCCGTGTTTTGGCAGTGATCCGTTCCTGCCGCTTGCAGGGTTTCACGGGCTTTCGTAGAATACACATGGGAGTATTTTGATATTCCCCTTTCTTTGCTCATGGCTGGAGTTGCCAATGGTTACCGTGAACGACCCCGAGCGTAAACGTGCCCTGCTGTTGCGCATCAAGCGGGTGGAGGGGCAGTTGCGCGGCATCCAGCGTCTCATCGAGGAAGACACCGACTGTGAAAAGGTTGCGCAGCAATTGGCGGCCGCCCGCAAGGCGCTGGACAAGTCCTTCTTTATGATGGTGGGTTGCGTGATTGCCCAGGGAGACACCCCGGCGGACGACGTTGCCGACATGCTCGCCCGTTTTTCCTGAAGTTCGTCCCCCAGCTGGCGCGCGCGTGAGGACCTGCCATGCAACCCATCCAGCTTTTTGATCCGGAATCCAGCACCTACACCTACGTCCTGTTCGACGTGGACAGCCGCGAGGCGCTGATCATCGACCCCGTCGATACGCAGCTCGAGCGCGACCTGGCTGTGTTGCGCGAGCGCGGCCTCAAGCTCACCTGGACCGTAGAGACCCATGCGCACGCCGATCACATCACCAGCGCGGGCAAGCTGGCTGAGCATGTGGGGGCGCACACGGCTGCACCCGCAGCTTGCGGCATCAGCACGGCGGCGGTCCAGCTGAAAGACGGCGACGAACTCCGTTTTGGCCGCCATTCCATTCGTGCGCTGGCCACGCCGGGGCACACTGCTGGCAGCATGTGCTTCACCTGGAACGTGGACGGAAGCCACCACGTCTTCACGGGCGACACCCTGCTCATCAACGGTTGCGGCCGTACCGACTTTCAATCGGGCAGCGCCGAAGCCATGTACCACAGCCTGACCCAGGTGCTGTTCAAATTGCCAGACGACACCCTGGTTTGGCCGGGCCACGATTACCAGGGGCGCAGCCACTCCACCATCGGCCAGGAAAAGGCGAGCAACGCTAGGGTGGCGGGTAAGTCTCTGGAGGATTTCGTGGCCATCATGAAGGCCTTGAACTTGCCCAAGCCGCGCCGAATTGACGAGGCCGTGCCTGCCAACCTCACGTCTGGGTTGCGTCATGACGCGGATGGCGCTCTCATGCAGATTCCGCGTCCCGCACAGAGCTACGCGGGCGATGTTTCGCCGCAACTGGCGTGGCAATGGGTGCAGGCAGGTGAGGCGGTAATGGTGGACGTGCGCACCGATGCCGAGCGCGAGTGGGTGGGTTTTGTGCCGGGGGCCGTGGCGCTGGCCTGGAAGCAATGGCCGGGCATGGCCATGAACCCGGGGTTCGACGAAGGCGTGCGCTCTGCCGCTGCAGGCGGCAAGAAGCTGCTGATGCTCTGCCGCAGTGGCGTGCGTTCGATCGCGGCAGCGAAGCGCGCCACCGAGCTGGGTTTCGAGGCCTACAACATCCTGGAAGGTTTTGAAGGCGACCCGGATGGCGATGCCCACCGGGGCCGCAAGGGTGGCTGGCGCTTCCATGGCTTGCCCTGGCGGCAAAATTGAGCCTTTGCTGAAAGCCCTTGGCGAGTGTTTATCATCCGCGCATGACACTGCTTGCACTGGACGTTGGCAACACCCGCCTGAAGTGGGCCTTGTACGAGAAGGCCGCCGTGGGCGCGCGCATGCTGGCGCATGGCGTGCAATTCCTGGAAAACATTGAAACCCTGGCCGAAGGCGACTGGGCACAGCTGCGCGCGCCCTCTTGCGTGCTGGGGTGCATCGTCGCGGGTGACGCGGTCAAGCGCCGGGTCGAAGAGCAGATGGAACTCTGGGATGTGACGCCGCAATGGGTGGTGTCCAGCGCCGCTGAGGCCGGGCTGACCAACGGCTACGACCATCCCGCGCGCCTGGGTTCCGACCGTTGGGTGGCCATGATCGGCGCGCGCCAGCGTCTGCTGGCCCGTGGTTTGCGTCAACCCTGCGTCATGGTGATGGTCGGCACGGCGGTCACGGTCGAGGCCATCGACGCGGAAGGCCACTTCCTGGGCGGCATCATCCTGCCGGGGCACGGCATCATGCTGCGCGCTTTGGAATCCGGCACCGCTGGCCTGCATGTGCCTACGGGCGAGGTGCGCGACTTCCCCACCAACACCAGCGATGCCCTGACCAGTGGCGGCACCTTTGCCATTGCCGGGGCGGTACAGCGCATGGTGGACAACCTGCGCCAACGCACGGGCCAAGACCCGGTCTGCGTGATGACCGGCGGCGCGGGCTGGAAGATGGCACCGAGCATGACGGTGCCGTTTGAACTGGTCGAAAGCCTTATCTTCGACGGCCTGCTGGCGATTGCAGGCCATCGTTTCGGAGCTTGCGAGAACTGATCTGCGTCAGGCGGCGGGCCGCGCCAGCCAGCGCGTGGCCAGTTCCACCCAGTACGTGCCGCCTAGCGGGATCAGGTCGTCGTTGAAGTCGTAGCGTGCGTTGTGCAGGGTGCACGGGCCCGCATCGTGCCCTGAGCCTTCGTACTTGCCCCGGTGGGCACCGTTGCCGTTGCCGATGAAGCAATAAGCCCCGGGTTTGGCCTGCAGCATGTAGGCAAAGTCTTCCGCGCCCATGGTGGGCTCCTGGGGCAGCACCTGGTCCACACCCACAATCTCCTGCATCACCTCACGTGCAAACGCGGCTTCTGCCGGGCTGTTGACGGTGGGTGGGTAGTTGCGGTCGAACTCGAATTCACACGTTGCCCCAAAAGCGGCGCAGGTATGGCGCGCAATGTCGCGCATGCGCTCTTCGATCAGGTCCAGCACCTCCAGCGTGAAGGTGCGCACCGTGCCCTGGATCTCGCAGGTGTCGGGCACAACGTTGGTGGCCTCGCCAGTGTGGATCATGGTCACCGAGATGACGCCCGCATCCACAGGCTTCTTGTTGCGGGTGATGATGGTCTGAAAGGCCTGCACCATCTGGCAGGCAATGGGCACCGGGTCCACCGTGTTGTGGGGCAGGGCGGCGTGCCCCCCCTTGCCACGTATGGTGATCTTGAATTCGTTGCTGGAAGCCATGACCGGCCCGGGGCTCACGGCGAATGTGCCTGCCGCGAAGCCGGGCCAGTTGTGCATGCCGAACACCGCCTCCATGGGGAAGCGCTCGAACAGGCCGTCGGTGATCATTTCTCGGGCGCCACCACCACCTTCCTCTGCGGGCTGGAAGATCAGGTAGATGGTGCCGTCGAAATTGCGGTGTTTCGCCAAGTGCTGCGCAGCGGCCAGCAGCATCGCGGTGTGGCCATCGTGGCCGCAGGCGTGCATCTTGCCGGTGTGCTGGCTGGCGTGGGAGAAGGTGTTGAATTCCTGCATGGGCAGGGCGTCCATGTCGGCGCGCAGGCCAATGCCCCGGCCGCAGGCGCCGCCGTCGCGGCCATGGACGATGCCGACCACCCCGGTCTTGCCCATGCCACGGTGTATGGGAATGCCCCATTCGGTGAGTTTCTGGGCCACCAGGTCGGCGGTGCGAACCTCCTCGAAGCAGAGTTCGGGGTGGGCGTGGATGTCGCGTCGGATTTGCGCCAGGGCTGCTGCCTGGGAGAGGATGGAGTCGTTGAGTTTCATACCGCTGCCTTGCTCTGCGCTGGACCGCCCATGGTACCCAAATTGACCGGGGGTCGCACCTCGCCCGCGCCAGATGCCTCACAATTTGAGGATGAATTCTGTGGTTACCTCTTCTGATTCCCCTGCCGTCAAGCAGGTCGTTGGCGCCTGCCCGCACGACTGCCCCGACACCTGCTCGCTGCTCACCACCGTGGCCGATGGTGTGGCCATCCGCGTGCAGGGCAACCCGGCGCACCCGCAGACCGGGGGCGTACTGTGCGCCAAGGTCTCGCGTTACCACGAGCGCACCCATCACTCCGACCGCTTGCTGCACCCCCTCAAGCGGGTGGGGCCCAAGGGCAGCGGGCAGTTCGTCCGCGTCAGTTGGAGCGAGGCGCTGGACGACATTGCCACCCGCCTCAAAGCCATCGCAGCGCGCGACCCGCAGGCCATCCTGCCCTACAGCTACGCGGGCACCATGGGGCTGGTGCAGGGCGAAAGCATCGCAGCCCGTTTCTTCCACCGGCTGGGGGCCTCGCTGCTGGACCGCACCATCTGCGCGTCGGCCGGTGCGGCGGGCTTGGAGTACACGTTGGGCACCAAGCAAGGTATGCGGGTGGAGCGTTTCGCGGAATCGCGCTTGATCCTGGTCTGGGGCAGCAACTCCATTGGCAGCAACCTTCACTTCTGGCGCTACGCGCAGGAGGCGAAGCGGCGGGGCGCGCGGCTGGTCTGCATCGACCCGCGCCGCACCGAAACCGCGGACAAATGCCACGAACACCTGGCCATCCTGCCGGGAACGGACGCGGCCTTGGCCTACGCGCTGATGCACGAGCTGATCCGCCACGACTGGCTGGACCACGACTACCTGGCCCGCCACACGCTGGGCTGGGCGCAGCTGCGCGAACGCGCCCTTGAATGGTCACCCGCCCGCGCGGCGGTCGTCTGCGGCATTGAGGCCGCGCAGATCGAGGCTCTTGCGCGTGACATGGGCGAGTGCTTCCAGCGGCGAGATCCGGTTGCCATCCGGCTCAACTACGGCATGCAGCGCGTGCGGGGCGGCGGCAACGCGGTGCGCGCGGTGGCCTGCCTGCCAGCGCTCATCGGCGCGTGGCGGCACCCGGCAGGTGGGTTGTTGCTCAGCAGTTCCGGCAGCTTCCCCGTGCAGCGCGCCGTGCTGCAGCGGCCCGACCTGCTGGCAGCCTCCGGCGTGGAGCGGCCCCGTACCGTGAACATGAGCACCATCGGCGACGACCTGCTGCGCCCGGCATCCCCCGCCTGGGGGCCGCGCATCGAGGCGCTCGTCGTTTACAACAGCAACCCCGTGGCCGTGGCGCCCGATTCGCGCAAGGTGGTGGCCGGTTTCGCGCGCGATGACCTGTTCACCGTCGTGCTGGAGCACTTCCAGACCGACACGGCAGACTACGCCGACTATGTGCTGCCAGCCACCACCCAGCTGGAACATTGGGACGTGCATTCCAGCTACGGCCACACCGACGTGCTGCTCAACCGCCCGGCCATTGCCCCGCTGGGCGAGGCGCGGCCCAACACCCAGTTCTTCAGGGAACTGGCGGCGCGCATGGGTTTTGACGACCCGTGCCTTCAGGACGACGACCTCACGCTCTGCCGACAGGCCTATGGTGACAAGGTCGATTTCGACATGCTGTTGGCGCAGGGCTTTGCGACACTGCCTTTGCCGGATGCACCCTTTGCAGCCGGAGCCTTCCCGACGCCATCGGGCAAGTGCGAGTTCTTCAGCGACCGGCTGGCTGCGCAGGGCCTGGATGGCCTGCCCGAGGTGCTGCCCAACGCCGAGCCAGTGGGCAGCCGCGCCGACCTGCCCCTGGCCATGATCTCCCCGCCGGCGCGCAACTTCCTGAATTCCACCTTCGTCAATGTGCAGTCGCTGCGCGATGCTGAAGGCGAGCCCGCGCTGGAAATCCACCCTCAGGATGCTGCTGAGCGGAGCATTGAGGATGGCAACGTTGTCCGGGTTTTCAACGACCGTGGCAGTCATACCTGCGTGGCGCGCGTCAGCACCCGCGCGCGCAAGGGCGTGGTCGTGGGGCTTGGCATCTGGTGGCGCAAGTGGGGGCGTGATGGCACCAACGTCAACGAACTCACCAGCCAGCGTCTGACCGACCTGGGACGTGCGCCCACCTTCTACGACTGTCTGGTCGAGGTGGCACGGGCATGATCCGCAAGGGCGTTGTGGCGGTGTTGGTGGCGCTCGGACTGGCCGGGTGTGCACAACACGGCCAGGCGCCTGCACAGGAATGGGTGCTGGCGCCGGGGTACTACCTGCAGTCTGTGGGTGGGCATCTTGATGTGTTGCGTGCCGCCCGCCCCATAGACGACTGGTTGAACGACCTAAGCACGCCCGAACCCCTGCGCCGCAAGCTGGTGCTGGCCCAGCGTCTGCGGGCATTTGCCAGCGATGTGCTGGCCTTGCCTGACAACCCCAGCTACACCCGGTACGCCGATCTTGGGCGCAAGGCCGCAGTGTGGAACGTAGTAGCCGCGCCCAACGATGGGCTCACCCTGCGCAATTGGTGCTACCCGTTCGCGGGGTGCCAGGGCTACAGGGGGTATTACGACGAAGGGCAGGCGCGTGCCTTCGCGCAGACGATGCCTGCCGCGTGGGATGTGGCGGTCTATCCCGTGCCAGCCTATTCCACCTTGGGCTGGCTCAACTGGGCAGGTGGCGACCCATTGCTCAGCACTTTCATCGGCTACCCTGAAGGTGAACTCGCGCGCATCGTGTTCCACGAACTGGCTCACCAGGTCGTCTATGTGCCGCAGGACACCGTGTTCAACGAATCCTTTGCCACGGCGGTGGAGCGCCTGGGCGGTGAACTGTGGCTGCAACAGCACGGCAGCAGCGCGGCGCGGGCCGAGTATGCCGCCTTCGACGCCCGGCGCCAGGCTTTCCGCGAACTCATGCGCCAGACGCGCGAGCGCATGGACAAGCTGTATGCGTCTGGCGCCAGCGCGCAGGACAAGTCAAACGGCAAGGTCGAAATACTCGAAGCCTTCCGCGCGAGCTATGCGGGGCTCAAGGCAGCTTGGGGTGGCTACCCGGGCTATGACCCCTGGGTGGCACAGGCTAACAATGCGCTGTTTGCCGTCCAGGCCGCCTACGACGAGCAAGTGCCCGCCTTCCTGGCGCTGTTTGAACGCGAGGGGCGGGACTTTAAGAAGTTTTTTGAAGCAGTTCGCGTCCTGGCCCGTCAGTCACGCAACGAACGCATGGTTGCATTGCGCGCATTGATCACAGGCGTGTCATCAGGCGCGGCAATGCCAAATCATTCCAACGCGTCAATCAGCTCGATGTAACGCTGCATGGCGTCGTCGGCGCTGGTGCCCTTGAGGGCGGCCCAGGCGTCCCACTTGGCACGGCCAACCAGGTCCGAAAACCCTGGCTTGGTCTCGGCGTTGTCACCTTGGGTGGCTTGCTTGTAAAGGGCGTAGATTTTCAGCAGCGTCGCGTTGTCCGGGCGCTGGGTAAGGTCCTTGGTGGCCGCCACGGCGGCTTCGAATGCGGTTTTTAGGTCAGTCATGACGCTATTTTCCGGCAATCGGCCAGAGTGGCCTGTCGGATAATCGACAAACCGTTATCAAGAAGGGCATGGGATGATCCTGGTCACTGGAGGCGCTGGTTTCATAGGCGCGAATTTTGTGTTGGACTGGCTGGCGGGCAGCGAGGAGCCTGTTGTCAACCTGGACAAGCTCACCTACGCGGGCAACCTGGAGAACCTGGCCAGCCTGCGCGGTGACGCGCGTCACATCTTCGTGCAGGGCGACATGGGCGACCGTGCCCTGGTCGAGCGGTTGCTGGCCGAGCATCGCCCACGCGCTGTCATCAACTTCGCGGCCGAAAGCCACGTGGACCGCTCCATCCACGGGCCCGAAGACTTCATCCAGACCAATATCGTCGGCACCTTCCGCCTGCTCGAAGCCGTGCGCAGCCACTGGTCGGCCCTGCCCGCTGACGAGAAAACCGCCTTCCGCTTCCTGCACGTCAGCACCGACGAGGTCTACGGCACCCTGAGCCAGAGCGACGCCCCCTTTGCCGAAACCAACCGCTACGAGCCCAACAGCCCCTACAGCGCCAGCAAGGCCGCCAGCGATCATCTGGTGCGTGCCTGGCACCACACCTACGGGCTGCCGGTGCTCACCACCAACTGCAGCAACAACTACGGCCCCTACCACTTCCCCGAGAAGCTCATCCCGCTGATGATCGTCAACGCCCTGGCAGGCAAGTCCTTGCCCGTGTATGGCGACGGCATGCAGGTGCGCGACTGGCTCTACGTCAAGGACCATTGCAGCGCCATCCGCCGCGTGCTCGAAGCGGGCCAACCCGGCGAAACCTACAACGTCGGCGGCTGGAACGAAAAGCCCAACATCGAGATCGTGCACACCATCTGCGCGCTGCTCGACGAACTCACCCCCAAGGCCGGTGGTGGCAGCTACCGCGAGCAGATCACCTTCGTGACCGACCGCCCCGGGCACGACCGCCGCTATGCCATCGACGCCCGCAAGATCGAACGCGAATTGGGCTGGAAGCCCGCCGAGACGTTTGACAGCGGCATCCGCAAGACCGTGGCGTGGTACCTGGCCAACGGCGAGTGGGTGCGGCATGTGCAAAGCGGCGCCTACCGGGAGTGGATAGGCAAGCAGTACGGGGGCGCGGGCGCAGCATGACCATTTTGCTGTTGGGCAAGAACGGTCAGGTGGGCTGGGAGCTGCAGCGCAGCCTCGCACCGCTGGGCGAAGTCATCGCCCTCGACCGTCACGGCGCCGCCCACCCGACCCAGTCTGGGGTGTGGCTTGCCGGCGATCTGGCTGATCCAGCCGGGCTGGTACGCACCGTCGAGGCCCTGCGCCCGCAGGTCATCGTCAACGCTGCCGCACACACCGCCGTGGACCGCGCCGAGAGCGAACCCGATCTTGCCCACCTGCTCAACGCCGAGGCCCCTGGCGCGCTTGCCCGTGCCGCCCAGGCCGTGGGTGCCTGGCTGGTTCACTACAGCACCGACTACGTCTTCGACGGCAGCGGTCACCAGCCCTGGCGCGAAGACGATGCCACCGGCCCCATCAACACCTACGGCCGCAGCAAGCTACAAGGCGAAGATGCCGTGCGAGCCGCCTGCCAGCAGCACCTCATCCTGCGCACCAGCTGGGTCTATGCGGCGCGTGGCGGCAACTTCGCCAAGACCATGCTGCGCCTGGCGCGCGAGCGTGAACGCCTCACCGTCATCGACGACCAGTTCGGCGCGCCCACGGGTGCGGAGCTCATCGCGGACGTCACGGCCCACGCCATCTGTCACGTGTTGCGCACGGGCGCGGGGCAGGGCACCTACCATCTCGCCGCTGCAGGTGAAACCACCTGGCACGGCTACGCCAGCCACGTCATCGACAGCGCGCGCCGCCTGCAGCCCGATGGCGGCTGGCAGGTGAACGAAGTGGCCCAGGTGCCCACCAGCGCCTTCCCCACGCCCGCGCGGCGGCCGCACAACTCCCGGCTCGACACCCGCCGCCTGCGCGACACCTTCGGCCTGACCTTGCCGCCCTGGCAGCAGGGCGTCGAACGCATGCTCGCCGAAATCCTCTGAGCCAGACCTGACAAACACACAGGGAACACCCATGACCGCACGCAAAGGCATCATCCTCGCCGGGGGCTCCGGCACCCGGCTGCACCCCGCTACGCTGGCCATCAGCAAACAACTGCTGCCGGTCTACGACAAGCCCATGGTCTACTACCCGTTGAGCACACTCATGCTCGCGGGCATGCGCGACGTGCTCGTCATCAGCACCCCGCAAGACACCCCGCGCTTCCAGCAACTGCTGGGTGATGGCTCCCAGTGGGGCATGAACCTGCAATACGCCGTGCAGCCCAGCCCCGACGGGCTGGCCCAGGCCTTCATCATCGGCGAGCAGTTCATTGGCAACGCCCCCAGCGCGCTGGTGCTGGGCGACAACATCTACTACGGCCACGACTTCGAACCCTTGCTGGGTGCAGCGGACGCGCAGGCCCAGGGGGCCACCGTCTTCGCCTACCACGTGCAGGACCCGGAGCGCTATGGCGTGGTCGAGTTCGATGCCACCGGCAAGGCCGTGAGCATCGAAGAAAAGCCCAAGGCGCCCAAGTCCAACTACGCCGTCACCGGCCTGTACTTCTACGACCAGCAGGTGGTGGATATCGCCAAGGCGGTCAAGCCCAGCGCGCGCGGCGAGCTGGAGATCACCAGCGTCAACCAGGTCTACCTGGAGCGCGGCGAGCTGACGGTGCAGACCATGGGGCGCGGCTACGCCTGGCTCGATACCGGCACGCACGACAGCCTGCTTGAGGCGGGCCAGTTCATCGCCACGCTGGAGCGGCGCCAGGGCCTGAAGATCGCCTGCCCTGAGGAAATCGCCTGGCGCAAGGGTTTCATTGGCGACGAACAGCTGGAGCGCCTGGCCCAGCCCCTGGCCAAGAACGGCTACGGGCAATACCTGCTGAACCTGTTGCGCTGACACCCAAGATAACCATGCCTTACACCGTCACCCCCACCGCTATTCCCGACGTCCTGGTGCTTGAACCCCGGGTCTTCGGCGACGCACGCGGCTTCTTCTACGAGAGCTTCAACCAGCGTGACTTCGCACAGGCCACGGGCCTGGACGTCACCTTCGTGCAGGACAACCACAGCAAATCCGCGCAGGGTGTGCTGCGCGGGCTGCACTACCAGGTTGAACATGCTCAAGGCAAGTTGGTGCGTGTGGTGCAGGGGGAGGTGTTGGACGTGGCGGTGGACCTGCGGCGCAGTTCACCCACGTTCGGGCGCTGGGTGGGCGAGCGCCTCAGCGCCGACAACAAGAAGCAGATGTGGGTGCCGCCGGGGTTTGCGCATGGCTTCGTGGTGCTGAGCGAAACGGCCGAGTTCCTGTACAAGACCACCGACTACTGGTACCCCGAGCACGAGCGCAGCCTGTTGTGGAGCGACCCGGCGCTGGGTATCGACTGGCAACTCACAGCTGCGCCGCTGCTCGCCGCCAAGGACGCGGCCGCGCCCGTCCTGGCGCAGGCCGAGCTTTACCCCTGATGGTTCATGTGGCGGCCGGTTTCAGGCTGCCACAGCGTCCTGCAGCCAGGCTTCACGCAACGCGTGCAGCTGTTCCGTGCGCAGCCGTGCGCCCGGCTGGGCCACCACGGTAGAGGCGGCCGTCGTGGCCAACCGAGCCGCAGCCACTGCGTCATGACCATGGGTGATGGCATAAAAGAACGCGCCAGCAAACATGTCACCCGCGCCCACCGTGTCAACTGCGCGGACCTGAGGTGCTGCCACCGTGTCACGCCTGTCGCCACGAATCACCACGCAACCTTGCGGGCCCCGCGTCATGCACACCGTGCCTGCCAACTTCGACAGGGCATCCGCCAGTTCTGCGGTCTCCGTCAATCCGGTCCAAGCCTGAGCCTCTTCCTCGTTGCAGAACAGGTAGTCCAGATCGTTGCCAATCATGGCCTCCAGCCCCGGGCGGCAGAAGGTGATCATCGAAACATCACTCAGGGTGGTGGCCAGGGCCACGCCCTCTGCCTTGGCAGCGGCCCGGCCCTGTAAAGCAGCGTCCAGCCCGCTGGGGGAGGCCGAGAGGTAGCCTTCCATGTAGTAGATGCGCGACTTGGCGATGTCCTTGGGGTGCAGCGCGGACGCATCCAGCGTCGCCGTAGCCCCCAGGAAGGTGCACATGCTGCGCTCTGCATCGGGTGTCACAAACACCATGCAATGCCCACTCTGGCCAGGCCCCGGGCGTGTGTGGTTCAGGTTGGTGGCCACACCGTGCTGGTCAAGGTCGCGCTGGTAGAAGTCACCCAGGTCGTCGTCGGCCACCTTGCACGAATAGAAACCGTTCCCCCCCAGCTGGGCCAGCGCCACCACGGTGTTGCCAGCCGAACCGCCACCCACCCGTTGGTTCGGACGGTGGCCGGGTTGGCCATCCAGCAGGCGCAGCAGCTCGGTACGGCGCTCGGCATCGATCAGCGTCATGCGGCTCTTCTCGATGCCCAGTGCCTGCAACTGCTCGTCGCTGACGTGGTGCTCCGTGTCCACCAGCGCATTGCCGATGGCGTACAGGTGAATGTGGGGGTGCGGGTGAATCATCAACAACCTTCCCGCGTCACTTCAAACCGGCCAGGTCGCGCAGCACGGCCACCTTGTCCGCACGCTCCCACGTGAACTCGGGCTCGTCGCGGCCGAAGTGGCCGTAGGCGGCCGTCTTGGAGTAGATCGGGCGCAGCAGGTCGAGCATCTGGATGATGCCCTTGGGACGCAGGTCGAACACCTCGCCCACGATCTTGGCGATCTGCTCGTCGGGGATCGCGCCCGTGCCTTCGGTGTAGACGGTCACGTTCATTGGGCGCGCCACACCAATCGCGTAAGCCACCTGGATCTGGCACTGCTTGGCCAGGCCTGCGGCCACGATGTTCTTGGCCACGTAGCGGGCAGCGTAAGCGGCCGAGCGGTCCACCTTGGTCGGATCCTTGCCGCTGAAGGCGCCGCCGCCGTGCGGGCAGGCGCCGCCGTAGGTGTCCACAATGATCTTGCGGCCGGTCAGGCCACAGTCACCCTGCGGGCCACCGATCACGAAACGGCCGGTCGGGTTGATCAGGTACTTGGTGTCCTGCAGCCACTCTTTGGGCAGCACCGGTTTGATGATCTCTTCCACGCAGGCTTCGACGAACTCCGGCTTCATGTGTTTGCCGTCGCTCATCTCGGGGCTGTGCTGGCTGGACAGCACCACGGTGTCGATGCTGTGCGGGCGGCCATCCACGTAGCGCATGGTGATCTGGCTCTTGGCGTCAGGGCGCAGGAAGGGCAGGCGGCCGTCCTTGCGCAGCTGGGCCTGACGCTCCACGATGCGGTGCGCGTAGTAGATGGGCGCAGGCATCAGCTCAGGCGTCTCGTCGCAGGCGTAGCCGAACATCAGGCCCTGGTCGCCGGCACCGGTGTTCAGGTAGTCGTCGCTGGCGTGGTCCACGCCCTGGGCGATATCGTTCGATTGCTTGTCGTAGGCGACCAGCACCGCGCAGCCCTTGTAGTCGATGCCGTATTCGGTGTTGTCGTAGCCAATGCGCTTGATGGTGTCGCGCGCTACCTGGATATAGTCCACGTGCGCGTTGGTGGTGATTTCGCCCGCCAGCACGACCAGACCGGTGTTGGTCAGGGTCTCTGCCGCCACACGGCTGCGGGGGTCCTGCTCGAAGATCGCGTCGAGGATGGCGTCTGAAATCTGGTCCGCCACCTTGTCGGGGTGGCCTTCGGACACGGATTCGGACGTGAAAAGAAAGTCGTTCGCCATTTGAATACACTCCTTGGTCTGAGCTCGGCGGTCGCCGGGCTTGGGAGCTATGGCGAACGCTTTAGCTGAATTTGTGAATCGCCCGCAAGTTGTTCAATAACTCGGCGATACCTGCATTGTAAAACACAGATTTCTGGGTCGCCGGGTGCGGTCCGATATGCCCATGTTCCTAGTGTTCCGATTATTAGCGCGTTGGCCGCTGCCGCTGTTGCACCTGCTGGGTGCTGTTGGCGGCTGGCTGGCCTGGCTGGTTTCCCCGGCCTATCGGCGTCGCTGGTTCGAGAACACGCGGCTGGCCGGTGTATGTGGCTGGGGGCGCTGGGCTTCCGTGGCTGCTGCGGGGCAGCAGGTGGCAGAACTGCCCCGCCTCTGGTTTGGCCAACCCGTTCAGGTGGGCTGGGAGGGCGCAGCGCATATCCAGGCCGCGTTGAACCATGGCCACGGCATGCTTTTTCTCACGCCGCACCTGGGCTGCTTCGAGATCACGGCACAGGCCTATGCCCAGCGTTTCGGCGGGCAGCCTGGTTCTACTGGTAAACCCATTTCGGTCTTGTTTCGTCCGCCAAGGCAGCAAACATTGCGCGAGGTGGTGGAGGCCGCCCGTGTAAGGCCTGGCCTTGCCACTGCGCCCACTACGCTGGCTGGGGTGCGCCAGCTCATTCAGGCGTTGCGCGATGGTGAAGCCGTTGGCCTGCTGCCTGACCAGGTGCCGCCAGAAGGGCTGGGCGTTTGGGCCCCTTTCTTCGGCAAACCTGCCTACACAATGACATTGGCAACAAGATTTGCGCGCACCCCAGGTGTCGAGGTTCTGCTGGCTTGGGGTGAACGGCTTCCCTGGGGGCGGGGGTACACAGTGCATATTCAGCCCTTGACTCAGGTTTTGGGTGAGCCGCTAGCTGACGATCCCGTGGCCGCAGCTTCGCAGATCAACCAGGCCATGGAACACGTGATTCGACGCTGTCCTCGGCAGTATCTGTGGGGTTATGCGCGTTACAAGAACCCGCGCAAAGGGATGCACGGATGAGCGAAATCACCGAAGACACACGCAGTGGATGGCAGCGTTTGCTGAATGGCCTCGGGCTGGCTGCCATGCGCGTGATGGCGAGCATGCCCTTGCCGATAGTGCGTGCGCTGGGATGGGTGTTCGGCCAGGTGCTGCACGTTGTAGCGGCCAGGCGTCGGCGCATTGCCCGGATCAACTGGGCCTTGTGTTTCCCAAACGACAGCGAAGCCAAGCGCAACCGCGCCGTTCGCGAGCACTTCGTCCGTTTCGCACAGGCCTGGCTAGACCGTGGCTGGCTGTGGGAGGGGCGTCCCGATGTGGTTCGCCGCCGCCTGCGGCTGGTGGGTGAGGTAGATCAATTCAGCAGTGACTCGCCACGTGTCGTCTTCGCGCCCCATTTCGTCGGCATGGATGCGGGCTGGACGGCACTCACGGCACACCTGTCCAGACGGTTTTGCGGCATCTACGCGCAACAGCTCAACCCTGACGTGGACCGTTGGATGGCGCAGGGCCGTCAGCGCTTTGGCGAGCCTCACATCGTGGCCAGACACCAGGGCGTCAAGCCGATGGTGTCAGCACTGCGCGCGGGCGAGCCCCTTTACCTGCTCCCCGATATGGACCATGGGATCAACGATGCCGTGTTCGCACCATTCTTCGGTGTGCAGGCCGCCACGCTCACCTCGCTGCCTCGCTTCGCGCGTCTGGGTCGTGCGACGGTAGTGCCCGTGACCAGCCGCATGACCCACGATGGCTATGAGGTGCGAGTCTGGCCTGCTTGGGAGGCTTACCCCTCCGAGGTGCTGGAGGCCGATGTGGCCCGGATGAACAGCGAATTGGAGCGCATGATCCGCTCCATGCCGGAACAGTACTACTGGGTCCACAAACGGTTCAAGACCCGCCCGCCCGGAGAGGCCCCGTTTTACAGCTAGCCCGCCTCAGTTTGGCGGGGCTTTGGTGGGGCAGCCCGCTCAGGCGGCCGGTTCTGCAGGTGGTTTCTCGGACGTTTCATGAGTCCAGTTCCACAGCAACTGTGCGACTTCGTCCAGACCTTGCCGCTTGAGTGCAGAGAACAGCTTCGCTTCCCCGCCGCCAGCTTGCAGCCGCGCAATGGACAGCGCCTTGTTGGCCTCAGCCCGGGTGAGTTTGTCCGCCTTGGTCAGCAGCACCAGAAAGCGCAGTCCCTGCTCCACCCGGGGGCGTATCACTTCCAGCAGCACTTCGTCCAGTTCGGTCAAACCCAATCGGGGATCGCACAGCAGCACCACACCGCGCAGGTTGGGGCGGGTCAGCAGGTAGTTGGCCATCACACGTTGCCAACGCAGCTTGGCTTCCCGGGGAACGGCTGCATAGCCGTAGCCGGGCAAGTCGGCAAGCACGGCGTCAACCGCCCCCTGCTTGCCCAAGGCAAACAGGTTGATGCTCTGGGTCCGCCCGGGCGTCTTGGAAGCAAAAGCCAGACGCTTTTGCTGGGTCATCGTGTTGATGCAGGTGGACTTGCCAGCGTTGGATCGACCGACAAAGGCAATCTCCGGCACATCTAGCGGCGGCAGGTGCTCCAGCTGCGGCGCGGTGGTCAAAAAGCGTGCCGTGTGCAGCCACGCATGGGCCGTCTTTGGGGCGATGACCGGCTGTGCCTGACGAGGCGGCGGGCTGGCCGACGCCTGATCGGCGGAGGGGGGAGAGGCGTCGTTATTGCTCATGTGCGGATTCGGGTTCATTGGCCATTGTAAAATCAACGCGTTTTGCGCCTTGCCGGTCTGGCGGGGCGTGACTTCGTAGCAACCCGACGCCACCTGCCCACGAAATGAAACTGATTCCTTCCCTCATCGGTGCCGCTATTCTGGCAACCCTGTCCTTGTCCGCCCAGGCGCAGGCCGCCAAACCCGATCTGGGCAAGGGTTCGACCCTCTACGGTCAGGTCTGCGTGGCTTGTCATGCCGCCGACGGCAACTCCACCATTGCCGCCAACCCCAAGCTGGCGCAGCAGCACCCTGAGTACATCGTCAAGCAGCTGCAAGAGTTCAAGTCTGGCAAGCGCGCCAATGCCGTGATGTCCGGTTTCGCAGCCAGCATGTCTGATGACGACATGCGCAACGTTGCCTACTGGCTGGCCTCTCAAAAAGCCAAGACCGGTTTCGCCCGCGACAAGGAACTTGTGGCCCTGGGTGAGCGCATCTACCGCGGCGGCATTGCCGACCGCCAGATCGCTGCCTGTGCCGGCTGCCACACGCCCAACGGCGCCGGTATTCCCGCCCAATATCCCCGCCTGGCTGGCCAGCATGCCGACTACACCGTCGCCCAGATGAACGCGTTCCGTTCCGGTGGCCGCAAGAACAGTGTGCCGATGGCGCAGGTCGCCGCTCACATGACCGACAAGGAAATTGCTGCGGTCGCCGACTACATCGCTGGTCTGCGCTGATGGGCCCAGCCCACGGTGAACCAGGCAAATCCCTGGTTCCCAGCGGGGCTTGGCATTTAATATAAGTCAGCGTTAATATTCGGCGGGACAATGCTTATTTGTCAACAGCATTGAACCGATGGCCAAAATTCTCCTCATAGCCAAGGCAGGCCTCATTTCAAGGCCTGCCTTTTTTCTGGGTCACGTTTTTCCATGAGTGTTTCCACCGCAGGTTTCGAGATCAGAGGCGGCTCGCGAATCATCCGCGACGCGGTGGAGTTGCTCTCTTCGATGCGTTTTGCCATTTCCCTGCTGACGGTGATCTGTATCGCCTCGGTGGTGGGAACGGTGCTCAAGCAGCACGAGCCGATCAACAACTACATCAACCAGTTCGGCCCGTTCTGGGCCGAGGTGTTTGGCGCCATCGATCTCTACTCGGTTTACAGCGCCTGGTGGTTCCTGCTGATCCTGGCTTTCCTGGTGCTCAGCACCTCGTTGTGCATCATCCGCAACACGCCCAAGATTTTTCACGACCTCAAGCTGTTCAAGGAAAACATCCGCGAGCAGAGCCTGAAGGCGTTCCCGCACCGGGCCGAGGCCGAGCTGCACGAGGAAGGTGAAGCAGCGGCTCACCGAATTGGGCAAACCTTGCTGTCTGCAGGTTGGAAGGTACGCCTGCAACAACGCGAGACTTCTGCTGGCGCAGGTTGGATGGTTGCCGCCAAGGCCGGGGCTGCCAACAAGCTGGGGTATCTTGCGGCCCACGGAGCCATCGTCCTGATCTGTATCGGGGGCCTGTTTGATGGCGACCTCGTGGTGCGGGCGCAGATGTGGTTCAACGGCAAGACGCCCTTCACCGGTGGAGGCCTGATTGCCGAAGTGCCTGAGCAGCATCGTTTGACTGACAAAAATCCGACCTTCCGAGGCAACTTGCTGGTGACGGAGGGCACGCGTGCGGGCACGGCCATTCTGACGCAACCCGAAGGGGTCATCCTGCAGGAGCTTCCGTTCGATGTTGAGCTCAAGAAGTTCGTGGTTGAGTACTACTCCACTGGCATGCCCAAGCTTTTTGCGAGCGACATCGTCATCCACGACCGTTACAGCGGCGAGAGCAAGGAAGCGCGGGTCGAGGTCAACCACCCCGTGAGCTACCGGGGCATCGAGATCTACCAGTCCAGTTTCGATGATGGCGGATCGCTGCTCAAGTTGCAGGCAGTTCCGATGGGAGCTGCAACCAAGGCATTCACGGTGGAGGGGCGTGTGGGCCAATCCACGGCGCTGACCAACGGGGACCAGCGCATGACGCTGGAATTCACCGGCCTGCGCGTGATCAACGTCGAGAACTTCCTCAACAACAGCAACAGTGGCGCCGATGTGCGCAAGGTCGATCTTCGCGAGGCCATTGAAAGCCGCCTGGGGTCTGCTCACAAGACCGTGACGGAAAAGCAGTTGCGCAACGTCGGCCCCAGCGTCACATACAAGCTGCGTGACGAGGCAGGACAGGCGCGGGAGTTCCACAACTACATGCTGCCCATCGATGTGGACGGCACCAGGGTGTTTGTGCTGGGTGTGCGCGATACGCCTGCCGAGCCGTTCCGTTACCTGCGTGTGCCGGTTGACGAAAAGGACTCCATTGACGGCTTCATCCGTTTGCGGGCGGCCCTGGCCAATGGCGATCTTCGCCGCGAGGCAGTCCGCCGCTATGTGAAAGACGCCGCGTCTGGCCAGCGCCCAGAGATGGTTGAGGCTTTGTCGGTCTCGGCGCAGCGTGCTATCGATCTTTTCGCAGGTACAGATCCGTCCATTCAGAAAATGCCGCGCAACGGTAGCGCCCCATTGGGTGGTTTGCAGGCCGTTTCTGCTTTCATGGAGACGAATGTCCCCGAGGCCGAGCGTGAGCGCGCGGGTGAGGTGCTGCTGCGCATCCTCAACGGTACGCTGTTTGAGTTGTACCAGCTTAGTCGCGAAGGGGCAGGGCTCCCGCCTGCTGAACGTGGCGAGCAAAGCGCTGCCTTCATGACGCAGTCTGTCCTGAGCCTGAGCGACGCCTTCTTCTACCCGGCACCGTTCACTTTCCAATTGGCTGACTTCCAGCAAGTGCAGGCCAGCGTGTTCCAGGTGGCGCGAGCCCCTGGCAAGACCATTGTCTATATCGGCTGCCTGTTGCTGATTCTGGGCGTTTTTGCCATGCTCTATGTGCGTGAGCGCCGTTTGTGGGTGTGGCTGTCACCGCGCGGGGAAGGTCAGAGTGGCTTGCATGCGACCATGGCCTTGTCGTCGAACCGCAAGTTGATGGACAACGACCGCGAATTCCAGACACTCAAAAACCGTTTGCTGCAGACTGCCCCAGAGGTGACCCCATGAATGCCGTGACACAGACCGTTGACTTGAAGAAGAGCGATTCCACCCCCGGCTTGGGTGGTGGCTATTTCGCGCGCCGCGATCTTTGGGACTGGCTGTACGCCGCCTTGGTCGTTGCAGGTGCCGCCTATGCGTTCTTTCTTTACGGTCATCACATGGATGGCTACGAGAAGGCAATTCTCGCGGGTGTCGCGCCCAGCCTGATTGCGTTGGCCTGGTTCTGGCGACCCGTGCGCCTGCTGACGGTAGCAGTGGCATTGTTGTCTTTGCTGGCCATCTGGCTGTATCACGTGGATGGCGTTCCGCAGCTGGCACGTGCAGATGATGCTTTCCTCCTCAAATACTTCATCTCCAGTCAGTCAGCCATCCTTTGGATGAGCATGCTCTTCTTCATGAGCACGGCATTCTTCTGGGCAGGCATCTTCTCGCGCTCCAACGCCGATGCTTTCGAGCGGCTGGGCTCCAGGCTCGCGTGGGTCGCCGTCACCCTGGCGCTGGTTGGTTCCTTCGTACGCTGGTACGAGGGTTACCTCATAGGCCCTGACGTCGGCCACATCCCGGTCAGCAACCTGTACGAAGTTTTTGTGCTGTTTTCCTGGCTGACGGCTGCCTACTACCTCTACTACGAAGACCGCTACCAGACCCGCCGCATGGGCGCCTTCGTGATGTTGGTCGTCAGTGCTGCCGTGGGCTTTTTGCTGTGGTACACCGTGGTGCGGGAGGCGCACGAGATCCAACCTCTGGTCCCGGCGCTGCAGAGCTGGTGGATGAAGCTGCACGTGCCTGCCAACTTCATTGGCTATGGCACCTTCGCCATCGCGGCGATGCTGGCGTTTGCCTACCTCATCAAACAAAGTGCGGGCGAGGCCCGCTGGTGGAAGCTGGCGCCCCTTTGGCTGCTGGGGGTGGTGCTGTGCTTTGAACCCCTGGTGTTCCGCCGTGGCGCCACTGAGGCCGGTGGCAGCTACTGGTTCATCTACTTCGGTCTGTCGGCGCTCATTGTGGGCGGCATTCTTGCCGCGCGGCGCCGCATTGCGGAGCGCCTGCCCACTCTGGAGGTGCTGGACGACGTGATGTACAAGGCCATCGCAGTCGGCTTTGCGTTCTTCACCATTGCCACCGTGCTTGGTGCACTGTGGGCGGCTGAAGCCTGGGGCGGTTACTGGAGCTGGGACCCGAAGGAAACCTGGGCTTTGATCGTGTGGCTGAACTACGCCGCCTGGTTGCACATGCGCCTGATGAAAGGCTTGCGTGGCACCGTGGCCGCCTGGTGGGCGTTGGTCGGGCTCGTGGTCACCACTTTTGCTTTCCTGGGGGTCAACATGTTCCTCAGCGGCCTGCACAGTTACGGAGAACTCTGATGCGCATCCTGCCCAGTGAGATCACGCCGCGCGAGGTCTACCTGCGGCGAAGGGAATGGCTTTTGGGCACCGCCGGGGCGGGCCTCGCCCTGGCGCCGTGGCTTGGAGGCAATGCCTGGGCGGCGGAGTCCCGGCCCGGAAAGTTGGCCGCGTTGCCTGCGAAGGCCTCTGAGGTCAGGGGTGCCCGCACAATGGAAAAGCTCACGCCCTACGAGGATGCGAGCGGCTACAACAATTTCTACGAATTTGGCCTCGACAAGGGTGACCCGGCGCGCTACGCCAACAAGATGAAGACCCGCCCCTGGACGGTCCAGGTCGATGGTCTGGTCAACAAACCCCGCACGTTTGGAATCGACGATCTGCTCAAGCTCTCCCCGATGGAGGAGCGGATCTACCGCCTGCGTTGCGTCGAGGGCTGGTCCATGGTGATTCCCTGGATCGGTTACTCGCTGGCCTCTTTGATCAGCCAGGTGGAGCCGCAGGGCAGTGCCAAATATGTCGAGTTCCATACCATGGCCGACCGGGAGACGATGCCTGGCGTTCGCTCCAGCGTGTTGTCCTGGCCGTATGTCGAGGGTCTGCGGCTTGATGAAGCAAGACACCCCTTGACCATGCTCGTGTTCGGGATGTACGGCGAAGTGTTGCCCAACCAGAACGGCGCCCCACTGCGCCTGGCTGTACCTTGGAAGTATGGTTTCAAGAGCGGCAAATCCATCGTCAAGATCCGTTTTGTTGAAAAGCAACCCGCCACGGCGTGGAACGTTGCCGCGCCGCAGGAATACGGCTTCTATTCGAACGTCAACCCCGATGTTCCCCATCCACGATGGAGCCAGGCAAGCGAACGGCGCATTGGGGAGGGTGGTTTGCTGGCCCGACGCATGAAGACGCAACTCTTCAACGGCTACGAATCTGAGGTCGGCCAGCTGTATGCCGGCATGGACTTGAGCAAGTTCTACTGAACGACAGGTGCAGGGAGTCGGCGCTTTTCTCTTGCGCCCCTGGTTGAAAGGGGTGGTACTGGCCGCGTGCGCCTTGCCAGCCTTGTGGTTGTTTGGCGCTGGCTTTGCAGACTTGCTTGGCGCCAACCCCGCAGAGGCGCTCATTCGCGGACTGGGAGACTGGACGCTGCGCCTGCTGTGCCTGACGCTTGCCATCAGCCCGCTGCGCCGAACTTTCCAGTGGCACGGCCTAGCCCGCTGGCGGCGTGGCCTGGGTGTGTGGACCTTTGCCTATGCCAGCTTGCATTTGTTTTCCTATGCGTGGTTCGACATGGGATGGGTGCTGGAAGACATCGCCAAAGACATACCCCAACGACCGTTCATATTGGTCGGTGTTTTGGCTTGGGCGTTGATGCTCCCGCTGGCAATGACTTCATTCAACGCCGCTGTTCGCTGGCTGGGGGGCGCACGCTGGCAGAAGCTGCATCGAGTGGTTTACGCCGTTGCAGCCCTTGCCGTGCTGCATTTTTTCTGGATGCGCGCGGGCAAGAACCATTTTGGCGAAGTGGCGGTCTACGCAGCCATACTGACGGCGCTCATGCTCTGGCGGGTGGCCTTGCGCAGGCGTGACAGGCGGTAATCGCGGCTGCGGGCTGTTTCTCTATCAGGTCTCAAGCCCACTGCCGTGTTAACTGCTTTCAAATAGCCAGAGGGCGCTCCAGGCGCAATTGGTCGTCAAGCGTTTCACGCTCGCGAATCAACTGCACTTCAGCGCCTCGAACCAGCACTTCCGCAGCACGACCGCGCGTGTTGTAGTTGCTGGACATGCTCATGCAATACGCACCTGCCGAGCACACCGCCAGCAGATCGCCGGCCTGGACGTTCAATTCGCGATCACGGCCCAGCCAGTCTCCGCTCTCACACACCGGCCCAACGACGTCCCAGGTGGCAAGCTCGCCAGCGCGTGGCTGTACCGGCACGATGGCATGGTACGCCTCGTACATCGCTGGGCGCGGCAGATCGTTCATCGCCGCATCCACGATCAGGAAGTTCTTGTGCTCCCCTGGTTTCAGAAAAACTGCCTGCGTCACGCAGATGCCAGCGTTGCCCACGAGTGACCGGCCGGGTTCGATCATCAGCTTGCGCTGCCCATAGCCACGCGCATCCAGTTTGGCCAGCAACGCCTGCCACAGGCTGTCGGCGGCGGGTGGTGTTTCACCTTGGTATTCAATGCCCAGGCCACCACCAAAGTCGATGTGTTCCAGGCGAATGCCTTGTGCTTCGATTGCCTGTACCAGATCGAGGATCCGATCCATCGCGTCCAGGTAGGGCGAGGTTTCCGTGATCTGCGAGCCGATGTGGCAGTCAATGCCCACCACCCGCAGGCCTGGAAGACTGGCAGCGTGCTGGTAAGCCGCCAGAACGTCGCCGTGTGCAATTCCGAATTTGTTGCCCTTGAGGCCGGTGGAAATGTAGGGGTGCGTCTTGGCGTCCACGTCGGGGTTCACCCGCAGGCTCACGGGTGCGCGCAGGCCCAGGCTTTGTGCCACGTCATTGAGCACATCCAGTTCTGGCAGGCTTTCTACGTTGAAACAGCCTATGCCCACCTGCATGGCACGCTGCATTTCCGTGCGTGTCTTTCCCACGCCAGAAAAGATGATCTTGCCCGGCTCAACGCCAGCGCGCAGGGCGCGCTCGAGCTCTCCGCCAGAAACGATGTCCAGCCCGCAACCGGCCTGAACGAAAGTCTGCAGCACAGCCAGGGAAGAATTCGCCTTCATGGCATAGCAGATCAGGGCGTCGCGCCCGGCAAAACCACGTTGGTAGGCCGCAAGGGCGCCCAGCATGGCCGCTTGCGAATAGACGAACAGCGGTGTGCCGTGGGTGCGAGCGAGCTCGGCAACAGGGACGGACTCTGCCATCAACTGGCCGTCTTGGTAGGCGAAATGAGGGTGTCCGGGCAAGGAGGCAGGCAGGGCCATGTCAGTGGTGCAGAGGTTCAGGGGGCCGGATTACGGCTGCCGCTGGAGGGGGTGGAGGTGGATGTGTCCGGGGCGGCGTCCGGCAGGTAGAGCGGACCCTTCTGTCCGCATCCGCTGGCGGCCAGAAGGCTCAGGCCCAGCAGGGAGCCCGCACACAGTCTGGGCATGCTTTTGACCCTGACAGAAAGCCGGGCAAAGCTGCCGACTCGAAGCAGGGAGGGTATGGGGCCTAAAATTCGCCGAAATTCAAACATCCGGGAATTGTAATGACGGACCTCGAATACATGGATCGCGCCGAGTCGGTCCTCAAGGCGATCGAGGCGGCTTGTGACCGCATCAACGATGAAACCGACGCCGACATTGACAACCAGCGTGTGGGCGGAATGATCACGCTGGTGTTCCGCAACGGCAGCCAGATCGTGATCAACCTGCAGAAGCCGCTGCACGAAATCTGGATGGCCGCCCGCTCTGGCGGGTTCCACTACAAGTTTGACGGCCAGTGCTGGATGGACACCAAGGGGGCCGGGGAATTCTTTGCGCATCTTTCGCGGGAGGCCAGCGCACAGGCCGGCGTCCCGCTGAACTTCAGTTCCTGAACAAATCCAAAATACTCCGCTTTTCCTGAGACGCCTCGGGATTTGCGGGAATCTCCTGTTGCGTGACGGGCTGTGCATCGGCACTGCCCAGGCTGGCCACGCCTTCGCCGGGCTGAAATTCCTCGTAGAACCACTCACCTTGGGTGTGGACGACACCTGGAGGCACGGGGGGCTCTTCCACTGGCGTGTTCTTCAGGGCTTCCCGCATGAACGATATCCAGATGGGAAGGCTCAGCCCGCCACCCGTTTCCCGTCTACCCAGGTTGCGCGGGGTGTCGTACCCCACCCAGGCCGCAGCCACCAAGGTGGGCTGGTAACCCACAAACCAGGCATCCACCGCGTCGTTGGTGGTGCCCGTCTTGCCGTACAGGTCGGGGCGTTTGAGCGTGGCTTGCGCCCTGGCGGCCGTGCCCGAGCGGGTAATCTCCTGCAGCAACTGGCTCATCATGAACGCGTTGCGAGGGGGGATGGCGCGCTGCGACTCGTCGGGGGCCTTGGGGGGAACGTCGAGCAGCACCTTGCCCTTGTGATCGGTTACGCGTGTGATGAGCACTGGCGGCACGTAGTAGCCCCCGTTGGCAAACACACCGTAGCCCGTGGCCATCTGCATGGGGGTGACCGATCCTGCACCCAAGGCCATGGTCAGGTAGGGTGGGTGCTTGTCCGCATCAAAGCCGAATTTCGTCACCCATTCCTGCGCGCTGCCAGTCCCCACAGCCTTCAGGATGCTGATCGACACCATGTTCTTGGACTTGGCCAGTGCGGTGCGCACCGTCATGGGGCCTTCGAACTTCCCGTCGTAGTTCTTGGGTTCCCATGGCTTGCCGCCAGTGACCGTTGCGCTGAAGAACAACGGCTGGTCGTTCACCACGGTGGCGGGCGTGATGCCTTTTTCGAGGGCGGCCGAATAGATGAAAGGCTTGAAACTGGAGCCCGGTTGCCGCCAGGCTTGCGTCACATGGTTGAACTTGCTCTTGTCAAAGTCAAAGCCACCCACAAGTGCGCGAATCTCGCCGGTACGTGGATCCATTGCGACGAAAGCAGATTCCACCTCGGGAGTCTGCGTGATGGTCCAGGTATTGCGTGCGGTCTTCATGATGCGCACCACGGCCCCCGGGCGCAGCTTCAGATTGGGCGGCGCCTTGTCCGACAGGCCAGATTGCACAGGCTGAAGTCCGTCGCCAGTGATTTCAATGGGCTCGTCATCACCGCGCACGACGGTGACCTTGCGCGGTGTCACATCCAGAACCACCGCTGTCAGCAATTCGCCGTTGTCAGGCAGTGCTGAGATCACCTCGTCTATGGCTTCTTCCCTTGCCTGCTTGGTGGCAGGCAAATCAATGAAGCGCTCTGGGCCACGGTAGTGCTGACGCTGCTCGAAATCCATGACGCCCGCCCTGACGGCCTGATATGCCGCGCGTTGGGCTTGTGCATCCACCGTGGTGTGAACTTCCAGACCGCGTGTGTAGGTCTCTTCGCCGTACTGCTCAAAAATGGCCTGTCGCACCATCTCGGCAATGTATTCCGCGTGCACTTCCCGTTGCCCGTTGACCTTGCGCAGCTTCAAGGGTTCGACCTTGGCGGCTTTGGCTTCTTCTGCTGTGATGAAGCCGTTTTCGAGCATTCGGTCAATGATGTAGAGCTGGCGGACGCGAGCACGTTTTGGGTTGCTGATCGGGTTGTAGGCCGACGGTGCCTTGGGGAGGCCAGCCAGCATGGCTGCCTCGGCAATCGTCACGTCCTTGAGGGGTTTGCCGAAATAGACCTGTGACGCTGCAGCAAAGCCGTAAGCCCTGTGACCCAGGAATATCTGGTTCATGTAGATCTCAAGGATCTGTTCCTTCGTCAGCAGGTGTTCGAGCTTGAAGGTCAGAAGCACTTCATAGATCTTGCGAACGTAGCTTTTCTCACTCGAAAGATAGACGTTGCGCGCGACCTGCATGGTGATCGTCGAGGCGCCTTGGCTCTTGGCCTGCCCCAGGTTGGCCAGGGCGGCGCGAACCATCCCCCTGTAGTCGACGCCGTTGTGCTCGAAGAAGCGTGCGTCCTCGATGGCCAGCACCGCGTTCACCATGACTGGCGGGATATCTTCGAAAGGCAGCAGGTTCCTGCGCTCCTCGCCGAATTCTCCTATCAGCTCACCGTCGTTTGAGTAAATGCGCAGCGGCAATTTCGGACGGTAGTCCGCCAGTTCCACCACGTCTGGAAGGTTGGGGTAAGCGGCAGCCAAACCGATGCCGACGGCTAGCAGCACAGCCGCAATGCCGCCAGCACAAATGGCAGCCGCCCATGCCAGCCACCGGGTCGCCTGGTGTGACCTTGACGAGTGGTGGCCAGAGGCTGTCTTGTCGGTGCTGGAAGTGCTGGGCTTGGTCATGTACGCCTTTGGAGTGTGCCGGGATTATAAAAATCCGGGTGCAGTGGCTGAGTTTTCAAGAGACTGGGCTCGGAAAACCTTGTAACGAATGGTGAAAAATGGTGGATACTGCTGACTATCAGCAGCGTCGCTGGCGTGGGATTTTGACAACGCCTCTTGCAGATCGTGGGGACATCCACCTTGTTGGCACCGCTGTCTTGCTGCTAGGATTGATACACGATGTGACAATTGGGTTCCTCTCGGAGCCCTCATGTAGGGGATGGAATTGATCTCTTTGGGGTCTATGTTCAGCCGGGAGCCAGCGCCGCTGCTCGGCATCGATGTCAGTTCCACCACGGTCAAGCTGGTCGAGCTCGGGCGTTCCCGTGACGGGGCGCTTGTGCTGCAGCACTGCGCCATGGACACCTTGGAACGTGGCTGGATCAACGAAGGCAATATCGAGAAATTCGATGAAGTTGCCGAAGTACTGCGCCGACTGGTTCGCAAGTCAGGCAGCAAGACCAAGAACGTGGCGCTTGCATTGCCTGGGTCTGCCGTCATCACCAAGAAAATCGTCTTGCCTGCGGGCCTGAGCGACCGTGATATGGAGGTTCAGGTCGAATCTGAGGCAACGCAGTACATTCCCTTTCCGCTGGCCGACGTGAGCCTCGACTTTTGCGTGATAGGGCCGACTGCCAACTCACCCAGTTACGTGGACGTGCTGCTTGCTGCGTCGCGCAAGGAGAAGGTGTCCGACCGGCAGGGGTTGGCCGAGGCGGCGGGCTTGACGCCAGTGATCATGGATGTGGAGTCGTACGCGTCTCGTCTTGCGGCCAGTCGCGTGATCGAGACCTTGCCCAACCACGGTCAGGACATGCTGATCGCCTTGTTCGAGGTTGGTTCGCAGACCACCAGTTTGCAGGTCATACGCAACGAAGATGTGATTTACGAACGGGACCAGATGTTTGGCGGCGTGCAGTTGACCAACCTGATCTCTCGCCACTACGGCATGTCTTTCGACGAGGCTGACGAGAAGAAGAAAAAGGGCACGCTGGCCGCCGACTACAACGAAAGTGTTCTGCGGCCATTCATGGAAAACCTTGCGCAGGAATTGGGGCGGGCGCTGCAATTCTTCTTCACCAGTACACCGCACAACAAGGTCGATCACATCTTGCTGTCTGGCGGATCTGCTTCCTTGCCCGGGCTGACCGAGATCGTCTCTGCTCAGACGTCGTTCCCCTGCAAAGTCATCAACCCTTTCGATGGCATGACCATCGCCCCTTCGGTTCAAGCCAAACAACTCGCAGCTGAAGCCACTTCGTATCTTGTGGCTACCGGTCTGGCCTTGCGGAGGTTCAGTCAATGATTCAGATCAACCTCCTTCCCCACCGCGAGGCGGCCCGCAAAAAGCGCAAGGAGTTGTTTTTTGTCCAATTGGGGCTGGCGGCACTCGTTGGTCTCGGCGTTTCAGGCAGTGTGTTTGCCTGGTACCAGGTGCGCATAGAGAACCAGGCCCAGCGCAACACGTTGCTGCGCACCGAAATCGCGAAGCTCGACGAGCAGATCAAGGAAATCTCCGGGTTGCAAGCCCAGCTCAACGGACTGAAGGCGCGGCAGGCTGGAGTGGAAAGCTTGCAGGCAGACCGCAATCTGCCCGTTCATCTCTTGGATGAAATGGTGCGCCAGTTGCCCGACGGGGTGTACCTCAAGACCTTGAAGCAGGATGGCATGTCCATCACTTTGACAGGCGTTGCGCAGTCACAGGAGCGCGTTTCGGAGTTGCTGCGCAACTTCAGCGGCAACAGTCCGTGGTTGACGCAACCGCAACTGGTCGAAATCGTGGCGGGGAACGTGAACCTGACCTCCCGGGAGCAACGCCGGGCGTTTGAGTTCTCCATGCGGGTTACCTTGACGCGTGGTCCTGGTGATCCTGCCGCAGCAGCAGGAGCGGCTGCCAAGCCGCCCGGCAAGGTCTGAGTTCCTGGCCGGAGGTGATCCATCATGCCAAAGAAGACAAAGAAAAATTCCATCGACTTCGCGGCGCTGCAAGATAAGCTGCGCGCTCAGTTCACTGATCTCGATCCCAACGATCCATCCCTGTGGCCAGATGTTCCCCGCTACCTCCTGTTGGCCATGCTGGCCGTTGTGGTTGTGGTAGGGCTTTGGTTTGCTTGGCTGAGTGGTTTTGAAGAAACCTTGGTTGCGGAGCAAAACCGCGAAGTCCAGCTGAAGCAGGAATACACGGCAAAGCTCGGGCAAGCTGTGAACCTCGAACCGCTGAAAGCTCAGTTGGAGCAGGTTCAGCAGTATGTGACACAGCTGGAAAAACAACTGCCCAGCAAGGCAGAAATGGACCAGCTGTTGTCCGACATCAACCAGGCAGGCCTTGGACGGAGTCTGCAGTTTGAGCTGTTCCGACCTGGTTCCATCAACATGCATGAGTACTACGCGGAGCTGCCGATCGCGTTACGTGTTTCGGGCAGCTACAGTGATATTGGGTTGTTCGCTTCGGATATCGCTCACCTCTCCCGTATCGTCACGCTGAACAACATGTCGCTGGCGCCCGTGGCCAACCGACCTGATGTCTTGACGATGGATGCCACTGCCAAGACCTTCCGCTACCTCGATCAGGAAGAGTTGCTTGCCCAGCAAAAGACGAAGAGCCAGGGAGGGAAGAAGTGAGCACTTTCTTTATCACCCGGCCAGCTGCCTTGGTGGCTGCATTGCTCGTGTTGTCAGGTTGCAGTGGCGGTTCCCAGGATGAGGTCCGCCAGTGGATGAACGAGCAGCGCAGCACGGTCAGGCCAAAGATTGAGCCGATCTCCGAGCCCAAGCGTTTTGTGCCCCAGGCTTATGTCAGCGCCGAAGCGCTGTCTCCGTTCAGTTCCGAGAAGCTCGCAAGGTTGCTGCGTGCAGAGGCTGGCAAAACAGGCACGTCCGCGCTGTTGGCTCCAGAGTTGAACAGGCGCAAGGAACCGCTGGAGGCTTTGCCCCTGGATACCATGAACATGGTGGGCTTGCTGGATAAAAGTGGACAAAAAGTGGCGCTGGTTCGTGCAGGAGCCCTGCTTTACCAAGTAAGGGTGGGCAACTATCTGGGCCAGAATTACGGGCGCGTAACGCGCATCAATGAAACAGAGATCACCCTGAGGGAGATCGTGCAGGATGCATCCGGTGAGTGGATTGAGCGCCCTGCCACGCTCCAGCTTCAAGAGGGAACCCGCAAATGACTACACACATTTCTCCCAACGGCCAGAAACGAGGCATTGTGACCAGATTTGTCAAAGTGCCAGCCTTGCTCTCTGCCATGTGGATTGCGGGAATCGCACATGCCCAGTTGGCTATTCAGTCCGTGACTGCCGCGGTGCAGGGCGGCGCGGAGGTGATCCGCATCCAGACCAGTGAGCCTTTGAAGCAGCTGCCAGCGGGGTTTGTGATTCAGTCGCCTGCTCGCATAGCACTGGATTTTTCCGGGGCGACCAATGGCATCGGCCGCAACATGGTTGAGCTGAACCAAGGTAACTTGCGTTCGGCGAACGTGGTGGAGGCGGGGGATCGCACCCGCGTGGTGCTCAATCTCAGCCAGCCGGTCAAGTACCAAACCCGCCTGGACGGCAACGGCGTGCTCGTCCTTCTTGAGCCTGCGTCTGCGACTGCGCCTGAATCCACGGGGGCGACTTCGCCCCTCTTCGCGGCAACGACAGGCTCTGCCGAAGTCCTTCCGCTGGCGGATATCGATTTCCGGCGTGGGACGGAAAACGCAGGCCGGGTGATCGTCAACCTGCCCAACAATCAGACCGGAGTGGATGTCCGCCCCCAAGGCAAGGCGCTGGTGGTGGAGTTCATGAAGACGTCGTTGCCTGAAGCGCTGCGCAGGCGTTTGGACGTGGCGGACTTTGGAACACCGGTGCGAACCATCACGACGACGCAGAACGGTGACCGGGTGCGGATGGTGGTCGAGCCTGTGGGCGCATGGGAACACAGCGCCTACCAGAGTGACAACCAGTTTGTGCTGGAGGTTCGAGAGGTCAAGGCAGATCCGAACAAGCTGACGCAAGGCCCGAACTATTCCGGCGAGAAGTTGTCGCTCAATTTCCAGAGCATTGAGGTTCGTTCCTTGTTGCAGGTGATTGCGGACTTCACCAATTTCAACATCATCACATCCGACACCGTCACGGGTAACGTCACGCTTCGCCTGAAGGACGTGCCTTGGGACCAGGCGCTAGACATCATCCTGCAGGCCCGCAATCTGGGTATGCGCAAGACGGGCAACGTCATCTGGATTGCGCCGAAGGAAGAAATTCTGGCCAAAGAACAGGCAGAGCTGGCTGCCCGTCAGCAGATTCAGACTTTGGAACTGCCGCGCACACAGAGTTTCCGTCTCAACTTTGCGACCGCTGCTGACGTCGCCAAACAACTCACCACGTCTGTGGGCAGCGGTGAGAGTCAGGTACGTATTCTGAGCAAGCAGGGCTCTGTTTTCGCCGAGCCGCGGACGAATCAGCTGTTTGTCACGGACATTTCTTCCAAATTGGAAGAGATTGACAAGCTCATCAAGAAGATCGACGTGCCGGTCCGGCAAGTGTTGATCGAAGCACGCATCGTCGAAGCGGGTGATGGATTCAGCAAGAGCCTGGGTGTGCGTTTCGGTGGGCGTTCAGCCCCTCGTACTCTCTCCAACCGAGGCGGCGCGTCCTTTGGGTTTGGTTCGCTGGGCGTGGGGTCGGCGCAGGTGACGAGCATTCCCGCCACCGAGTCTGATCAAGGGCTGTTTGCTCTGTCTCTGTTCAATTCAGGCGCCACCAGGTTGCTCAATCTGGAGATATCTGCCAATGAGTCAGATGGCAAAGTCAAGACCATTGCCAGCCCGAAGATTCTGACGGCCGATCAGCGCGAGGCCAAGATTGAGGATGGCCGGACCATTCCCTACAACAAGGTGGATCAGGCGGGCAATACGACCACCGAGTTCATTGATGCCTTGTTGTCGCTGAAGGTGACGCCCCAAATCACCCCTGATGGTGATGTCATCATGAAGCTTCAGATCAAGAAAGATACCGCCAACCTGAATGAAACCACAGGGGAGTTGGAATCGATTCTCAAGAAGACAGTTGAGACACAAGTCTTGGTTGAAAACGGCGGCACCATCGTCATTGGTGGTATCTACACCCTGTCAGACTCTCGCACGCTGGAGAAGGTGCCTGGTTTGGGTGACTTGCCGGTTCTTGGTAATCTGTTCAAGTCTCGCGGCTTTTCTACCTCCAAGACTGAGATGCTGGTGTTCATCACGCCTCGTCTCTTGAGTGAGCAATCGACAGCGCTGGTTCGGTAATTGCAGTGATCGTATTGGTCGGCCTGCCTGGTTCAGGCAAAACCACCGTCGGCAAGCAGCTTGCACGGCGGTTGAAGCTTCCTTTTGTTGACTCAGATCACGTGATCGAGGAGCGATTGGGGTGTTCCATTCGCGAGTTTTTCGAGCGTGAGGGCGAAGACCGCTTCCGCGACGTTGAGCAAGAAGTGATCGACGAGCTCTCACGCGGGCAGGCTTGTGTGCTGTCCACTGGGGGCGGTGCGGTATTGCGGTCGGGCAACCGCCAGCACTTGCATGATCGAGGGAATGTGGTTTACTTGCGCTCGACGCCGGAGGATGTTTACCGCCGGGTCCGTCACGATCGCAATCGCCCCTTGCTCCTGGTGGCTGACCCTCTTCAACGTTTGCGCGATCTTTACGATGCCCGGGATCCGTTGTACCGGGAAACGGCGCACTTCGTCATTGACACAGGACGCCCTTCGGTAGCGACGCTGGTGAACATGATCGTGATGCAGCTTGAACTGTCGGGCTCCGTGACTTCTGCGTCGCTACACTAGCGGCATGAGCCTGTCCCCGAATTCCGTCAACGCCACTGTTTCCATTGCGCTGGGCGAGCGTAGCTACCCAATTCTTATCGGCCAAGACTTGATTGGCAGTCCCAAGACTTGGGAGGGATTGCCCAGGGCTGCAGCCGCCATGATCGTGACGAACGACACGGTAGGGCCGCTGTATGCAAAACAACTTTGCGGGGCACTGGCGCCGCATTACGCGCAGGTGCATGTTGTTACCTTGCCTGACGGTGAAGCGCACAAGACCTGGGAATCGCTGAACCTTATTTTTGACGCGCTTTTGTCGCGTGGCTGTGACCGCAAGACCGTGCTGTTTGCGTTGGGTGGTGGGGTGATCGGCGACATGACTGGATTTGCTGCAGCCTGCTACATGCGTGGCGTGCCGTTTGTCCAGGTTCCTACGACGCTTCTCGCGCAAGTGGACTCCTCGGTAGGGGGCAAGACGGCCATCAACCACCCCATGGGCAAGAACATGATCGGCGCGTTCTACCAGCCCGTGCGTGTGGTTTGCGATCTGGCCACGCTGAGTACTCTGCCGAAGAGGGAGTTGAGTGCAGGCCTCGCAGAGGTCATCAAGTACGGGCCCATTCACGATCTGACGTTCCTTGACTGGATCGAGCAGAACCTGCCTGCCCTGCTTGTGCGGGATCCAGTTGCGTTGGCGCATGCCGTCAAACGGAGTTGTGAAATCAAGGCCGATGTTGTGGGGCAGGACGAGCGTGAATCTGGCCTGCGAGCCATTTTGAATTTTGGGCACACCTTCGGTCACGCCATTGAAGCCGGCCTTGGTTATGGCGCGTGGCTGCATGGAGAGGCAGTTGGTTGCGGCATGGTGATGGCGGCGAGGTTGTCGCAGCGAATGGGGCTGTTGAACGATGCTGCGACCATTCGCCTAGAGTCATTGATCCGGGCTGCTGGATTGCCGGTCAAAGGGCCAGTGCTCGATACGGCAGGCAACGCGTCGCGCTATCTGTCCCTGATGCGGGTCGACAAAAAGGCAGAGGCAGGCGAGATCAAGTTCGTGCTGGTTAACGACCAGGGGCAGGCTGTGGTGCAGGGTGCACCAGATGCGCTGGTGGCAGAGGTCATCGATGCCTGTTGCGCCTGAAGGCTCGGCAACAGTGAATGCACCGTTGCTCCTGCAACCCTACGCTTGTGACCCCGCGCGTACTCGAGGCAGACGCTTCAAAGAGGCACCCGCGCCGACGCGCAGCGACTTTCAGCGCGACCGCGACCGCATCATTCACTCCACCGCGTTCCGGCGGCTGGTGTACAAGACGCAGGTCTTCCTCAACCATGAGGGCGATCTGTTTCGCACGCGCCTGACGCATTCTCTTGAGGTCGCGCAGCTGGGGCGCAGTATTGCGCGCAGCTTAGGGTTGTGTGAGGACCTGGTTGAGGCGGTGGCGCTCGCGCACGACCTGGGACACACGCCTTTTGGGCATGCAGGGCAGGACGCGTTGAATGCTTGCATGCATGACAGTCACGACACGGCTTCGGTGCTGCCCGGAGAGCCAGCAGGCGGCTTTGAACACAATATGCAGAGCCTCAGAGTCGTTGATGACTTGGAGGAGCGCTACCCGGCGTTCAATGGGTTGAACCTATGCTTTGAGACCCGAGAGGGCATACTTAAACACTGTTCCAGGGCCAACGCCCAATGGCTCGAGGCAAGGGAGCCGGGTGGGGTAGGGGCCCGTTTTCTGTCTGGGCGCAACCCGTCGCTGGAGGCGCAGTTGGCCAACCTGGCCGACGAGATCGCCTATAACGCACACGACATCGACGACGGTGTTCGCTCGGGCCTGCTTACCCTTGAACAGCTGGAGTCGGTCGCACTTTTTGATACCTACCGGAGAGCCGCACTGCAGGAGTTCCCGGGCTTGAAGGGGCGCAGATTGCTGTTTGAGGCGATCAGGCGGATGCTCAGCGCTCAGGTTTATGACGTCATCGATGCAACCCGCAATGCCGTTCGCGATGCGGGGGTTTTCGATGTTGAGGACGTGCGGCAGGCCGGGGTGCTGGTCCGTTTTTCGCCCGAAATGAAGCGGCAATCGTCTGATCTGAAGCGCTTCCTGCTCGTCAACCTCTACCGTCATCCACAGGTGATGGAAACGACCGGGCGTGCGAGGCAGGTCGTTTCGGGGCTGTACACGGCTTATTGCGCAGCACCGGAAGAAATGCCGATGCAGCAGGGGGCCGGTGAGGGCGTGGGCCTCAACCGCAGAGTGGCTGACTATATTGCCGGGATGACCGACCGGTTCGCCATCAAGGAGCATGAGCGGCTCACAGGGCAGAAGCTCTTCACCTGACAAGCCAAGATGAAGATCGACACAGCGAAGGACCCCGCCGCCTGCCCGACGTCGCCGAACGTTCAAGCCGCAGCCCTGGTGATTGCTGCGGGAGTGGTGGCTGCGCTCCATGTGGGCAAGTTGCCGCCGGTCATCCCGGTACTGCGCACCGATCTGGGCGTCACGCTGGTACAGGGTGGTTTTTTGCTGGCAATAGTCCAGATGGCCGGGATGATTCTTGGAGTCTTCGCCGGTTCATTGGCAGACCGTCTGGGGCCGAGACGCGTGATGTTGTTGGGATTGGGGCTTTTGGCCGTGGCCAGCATGGGCGGCGCGTTGGCCCATTCGGCCACCTTGTTGCTGGCCACGCGTGCTGTTGAAGGACTTGGGTTTCTGTTGACCGTGTTGCCCGCGCCAGGCTTGGTTCGCCGTTTTGCCTCGGAGCCTGGGCTCATCAACAAGGCGCTGGGATTCTGGGGGGCGTACATGCCCATTGGCACCGCCTCGGCACTGTTGATAGGGCCTTGGGCCTACGGTTGGTTTGGCTGGCGCGCCAGTTGGGTGGCATTGGGTTTGCTGACGCTTTTCTGGGCGTGGTTGGTGTGGCGCAAGGTTCCAGCAGATGCCAGGCCTGTCGTGCAGCAGGGAGATTTGTCGGTGCGCGGTCGTCTGCGCGAGACCCTGGGCGCCTCGGGGCCCTGGCTGGTGGCGTCGGCGTTCTTCCTGTATTCGGGTCAGTGGCTGGCGGTCGTCGGCTTCTTGCCAACCATTTACACACAGGCGGGCTGGTCTGTGGCTGCAGTAGGAGGCCTCAGCGCGTTGGCGGCGGGAATCAACTTGACCGGGAACATTGCTGCTGGACGCTTGCTGGCCAAGGGGGTGCGACCTTTTGTATTGCTCACAACGGGCTATACCGCTATGGCACTGGGGGCGGTGTTTGCGTTTGGGGGATGGGTCGGGGGCGTTGCTCAGTATTTGGCCGTGTTGCTCTTTTCGTCGGTTGGCGGGTTGGTGCCCGGCACTCTGTTTGCCTTGGCGGTGCGCTTGGCACCGAGTGGTCAGACCGTGTCAACCACTGTGGGCTGGGTGCAGCAGTTGTCAGCGCTCGGGCAATTCCTGGGCCCGCCGCTGGTGGCCTGGCTGGCCGCCCGTGCAGGCGGGTGGCAGTACACGTGGACTGTGACGGTAGCCTGTTGCATGGCTGGCGTGCTGTTGGCAAATGTGCTGCAGCGACAAGCCGGTCGCGTGAAGGGCTGAAGCGCCATGGCACGGTTGGCCAGGCTCACCTTGCCCGGGGTCGCGCACCACGTGATCCTGAGGGGCAATAACGGTCAAACCATTTTTGTCGATGCGTTTGACCGGGAGCTGTTTTTGAGTTTGCTGGCAGAGAGCGCGCAGCGTGAGCAGGTTCAGGTACATGCCTATCTACTCATGGATGACCACTTGCACCTGCTGGCCACCCCCCTGTCGATCGATTCATTGCCCAAAATGATGCAGGCCGTCGGCCGCAGCTACGTCAGACGGTTCAACCAACGCCATGGGCGTACGGGCACCCTGTGGGAGGGGCGATATCGCGCCACCGTCATGGATGCGGACCGCCATCTGTTGCCCTGCATGGTGTATTTCGACACCAAGCCCGTGCGTGCTGGCCTGGCTGTGAACCCGCAGGCCTATGCCTGGTCCAGCCATGGGCATTACACGGGGCTGCGCAACGAACGCTGGTTGACCATCCACCCGTTGATATGGGCGCTGGGCAACACGCCATTTGCCCGCGAGGCTGCGTATGCCGAACGGGTTGTGCAGGGGGTGACCCAAGATGAAGAGGGCGCCCTCGTGGAGTCGGCACTCAAAGGCTGGGCGCTGGGTGATGAAGATTTCCTTCATCGGATCGGCGAGCGCACTGCTCGCCGCCTGAAAAAAGAAAGAGCCGGACGACCGGCTCGCAAACAGGCGCAGGCTTAGCCCGGCCCTCAAGCCATTTGAATGGGATGCCTTTCTGGTAGCGGTGTTGCGCTTGATATTGATGTGTCCCTAATTAATGTTCAGTTTTCTGTTGCTTTTTCATTATTAGATTCTGACCCCAATTATTCTTCTTGGCATGGATGCTGCATTGCACTATGCTGTTCACATTCATGCTTTGTATGAGGAGTTAGGCGTGACCCATTCCACCGAAATCGCGCAGCTGCAACAGCACGGTCTGTACGACGCTGCCCAAGAACATGACGCCTGCGGCGTGGGCTTCGTTGCCCACATCAAGGGCCACAAGAGCCACGCCATCGTGGAACAGGGTCTCAAGATCCTGGAAAACCTGGACCACCGCGGTGCGGTGGGTGCCGACGCCCTGATGGGTGACGGCGCGGGCATCCTGATCCAGATCCCCGATCAGCTTTACCGCGAGGAAATGGCGAAGCAGGGCGTGACCCTGCCGCCGCTGGGTGAATATGGCGTGGGCATGATCTTCATGCCCAAAGAGCATGCCAGCCGCCTGGCTTGCGAGCAGGAGATGGAGCGCGCCATCAAGGCCGAAGGCCAGGTGCTGCTGGGCTGGCGCGACGT
>CAMLOF010000002.1 GCA_946481585.1 uncultured Macromonas sp.
AACCAGTCTGCTGCCCGTGGCCGCATCATGGATGCCGACTTCGCGACAGAAACCGCCAACCTGAGCCGCTCGCAAATCCTGCAACAGGCTGGCACCGCGATGATCGCGCAGGCCAACCAGTTGCCGCAAGGCGTGCTGGCTCTGCTGCGCTGATCGAAGGCGCCCAGGCGTGAAACAGACTAACCCCGGTTATGCCGGGGTTAGTCGTTTCAATTCCAGCTTTCGCAGTCAGGGCAGCAGTGCTAAAGTGATATAGATAGGGCAATTCTGCGGCCCCAAAGGAGTTCACCATGGCGACCATCTCTTCGGCAGGCATTGGCAGCGGCTTGGATGTCCAGTCGATCGTCTCGAAGCTGATCGCGCTTGAGAAACAACCACTGACCCAGCTGCAAAGCCGTGGCAGTACGCTCTCTACCAAGATTTCATCCTGGGGAACGGTGAAATCTCAACTTTCCAGCCTTCAGGATGCCGCACGCGCGCTGACCACGTCGTCCAACTGGAGCAGTCGCAGCTTCACGTCCAGCAACACATCGGCCATCACTGGCTCGGTCACCTCGTCGGCTGCCGCTGGCGCCTATTCCGTCAACGTCACTGCGCTGGCTCAGCAACAGGTCGCACGAACGGCCACAGGCATTACGGCGGGCAACGGCATTGGCCAGGACGGCACACTGGAGATCACTCTCGGCTCCTGGTCTGGCAGCACATTTGCTGCAGCTGGCAGCGCAGTCACGCTGAGTGTCAGCTCCACAGACACCCTGAGCACCATCGCACAGAACATCAACAACCTGGGTGCGGGCGTCACCGCCACGGTAGTCACCTCAGGCGGACAAGACAACCTTATTTTGCGCAGCGACGAAACGGGCGCGACCCAAGGGTTCCAGATCCGTGCACTGGACGGCACCAGCACCCCAATCACCAGCGGCACCGGCCTGGGTGCGCTGGCTTACGCGTACGACAGCGGATCCGCATCTTTCTACGGCATGACGCAGACGCAGGCCGCCCAGAACGCCGCGGCCACCATAGAAGGCATCGCCGTCACCTCGTCCACCAACACCATCTCCGATGCCGTCAGCGGCCTCACCCTGGAGCTCAAGGACGAAACCGCCAGCCCCGTGACGGTGACCGTTGGAAAGGATCTTGACGCCGTGAAGGCCAAGATCCAGAGCTTCGTTGACGCCTACAACACGCTGGTATCCACACTGTCCGACTACACCAAGTACGACCAGGGCACAGACAAGGCCGGGCCACTGCAAGGCGACTCCACGGCCGTAGGCATACTTAACACCCTCAAGCGCATGGTCGGTGCCACCGGGCCGGCTGGCACCAGCTTTTCCCGCATGAGCGACGTGGGGCTGGAGTTGCAGCAAAGCGGCAAGCTGACCGTGAACAGCACAAAACTTGCCACGGCCATGGAAAGCTTGACCGACCTGGAAACCTTCTTTTCGGCCACCAGCGCGGAAACAACGACCACGGGACTGGCCCGGCGCTTCTACGACTACGCTTTCGGTGCCATAGCCACTCAAGGCGTCCTTTCCGAGCGGACCAGCGCCCTGCAAAAGGCTGTCGATCGCAACCAGGACGCCATCGAAAGGCTGAACGACAGGATCACTCAGTCCGAAGCCCGTCTGTACAAGACGTACAACGCACTCGACACCAAAATGGCCTCGCTCAGTGCGCTCAGCTCTTACGTGTCGCAGCAGATCGCCACTTGGAACAAGGCATCCTGACGCCATTCGACCGTTCGGATATAGCCCCCTAAAGCCCCGTTTATCGGGGCTTTGTTTTTTTACCGGCCAGCAACAATGCTCCCAACACCCGGCCAGATTCCGTTGACTGGCCTGAGTGGCTGAATTCAATTGAATTTTTGAAGGAGCCCATCATGGCCATGACCATCAACACCAACGTGATGTCGCTGAACGCCCAGCGCAACGCGGCCAAGACGCAACTGTCGATGGCCACCACCATGCAGCGCCTTTCTTCCGGTCTGCGCGTCAACAGCGCCAAGGACGACGCCGCTGGCCTGGCCATTGCCGAGCGCATGAACACACAGATCCGCGGCATGTCGGTGGCCATCCGCAATGCCAACGACGGCATCTCTCTGGCGCAGGTGGCTGAAGGCGGCTTGAGCACCATTGGCGAAATGTTGCAGCGCATGCGCGAGCTGGCTGTGCAAGCGGTCAACTCCACCAACACCACCAGCGACATCGATTCCCTCAACAAGGAATACACGCAGCTGCGCCAGGAAATCTCGCGCACGATCGACACGGTCCAGTTCAACGGCCAGGACATCCTCAAAACCACCAGCGACTACACCTTCCAGGTGGGTGCCAACGCGGGGCAGTTGATCACCGTGACGTCGGCAGACATCAACCTGAACTCCGCCACCAGCATCACCGCACTCAACGGCACGGCCGTGAGCGCGCTGACCTCGGCCAACGCCGGAAACTCGGCCAACCTCTCGGCCATTGATGCGGCGCTCACCACCATCAATGAACGCCGCGCCTCGCTCGGCGCCGTGCAAAGCCGTTTCGAGAACACCATTGCGTTCCTGCAAACCGCCGTGGAAAACCAATCTGCAGCACGTGGTCGTATCATGGATGCTGACTTCGCCGCAGAAACGGCCAACCTCAGCCGCACGCAGATCCTGCAGCAGGCCGGTACAGCCATGATTGCGCAGGCCAACCAGGTTCCCCAAAACGTTCTCCAACTGCTGCAAGGTTGATGAAGACCCATCCGTTCTATATAGACGCGCCGGATTTCGACGAAAACGAAACACTGTCGCTGCAACTCCATGTGTTGTGCGACACGCTCAACCAAATGGGCTACGAAGCCTACGTTGGAGCGTCGTGCGTCAAATTGAACGGAAGGCTTTGGACGCCTCGCCTGACACCGCAGGTTCAGGCCGCGCATTACAAGGCAGGCAAAGTTCCGGTCACGGTGACAGGGCGTACCAACACCAGCCGCGACAATGCGCAGGACATTGGTGTACTCGCTCACTTCACACCAGAGGGGCGCTGGAAAAACGGACAGGAAGTCCTCGAGGGGCAGATCTGCCTGAGCATCCCGCAAGCTGAAGCGGGTGAACATTGCCTGGGTCTTCGCCTACCGTATGCCGACCCTGAGCTGTTCCGGTCCGCCGAAGCACAGCCACAGTCTGGCGCCAACCGGCCAAAGCTGGTTTACGCCGAGAAATTCCGTGCACAAGGGGGAAAGCTGCGCCCCGAACACGCCAATGCGACCGACATTTCACCCAGCTCCGGGACTCCGCTGACGCCGCAAGAGCGCGCCTGGTTGTTCCAACAAGCAGAATGCCTCTACGTCTACGAGATGGGCGCGGTCGTGACGGAAGCCCGACTGTGCGGATGCCCGGTGGTCTATGTCTCCAATGACGTGACGCTTGCCACGTCCCCACAAGGCATCTGGAACAACGAAGGCACGTGCCGAGATTCCCTGCCAGCTGCTGGCAGCGAGGATGCCGCTGCGCTTCAACACGGCGTTGCAAGCTTCCGCCAGCGTTACCTGGAACTGTTTGAACACAGCGCCCAGTCCATTGAGGATTTTGCGCAGCAGGCACACACCCTGGCCGATGCACTGGCCAACAGCCCTGACCACGCAGACAAAGGCTGGGCCCCTGAGGTGCTGGACACCTTGCAGGAATGGATCACCGACAAAAAGGACCGCGCGCAGTACGCCGAGTCCGCAAAATACCGTCGGATTCAATCCCAATACAAGACTTGGCGCAAGCGGAGTTCCTTGCGAGAAATTGACGCGCAGGTTTACGCCGAACACGTTTCGCAAGGCAAGGTTTCTCGGCCAGCTGTCATCATTTACAGCGACGGCGAGGACATGGAGTCCATTGCGCGCACACTGGACAGCCTGGGCCAGAGCCTTTGGCAACCTGCCGCCCTTATGGTCGTGGCCCCGTTCGCCTGCCCCGTTCCCCCTGAAGAGCTGGGCGACCAGTTCCAGTGGCTCCAGCACAACGGGCAGGCGTTGCCCGAGGGCTGGCTGACGACCGACGGAATGCCCACGTGGTGCCTGCTGGTCGATGCGGGTGTGACGCTCGAGCCCAACGCAACCATCGAGTTCGCGTTGGCAATGCAGCCCGACCAAACCCGGCTGGTGTACTGCGACGACGACACCGAGGCGCCCGGCGGCGCCATCCCCCACTTCAAGCCCGACCTGAATGTCGAGTGGCTGCGCTGCTTCAACTACCTGGGCGGTGCCGTGGCAGTGGACACACGGTTGTGGAGCCAGAGCACCGGCAATGACCGCTTCGATGGCACCTACCGTCTGGCTTTGCAGCTTGCGGCCAACACTGGTAACCATGGGATAGCCCATGTGGACACGGTGCTGGCGCACCTTCCCGCAAACCAAAACGCCAACACCTTGGAACGACGTGAGGCGCGGGAGTTTGATCACGTTCGCAAGAGCCTCCAGGAGCTCGGCCTACCCGCGCAACTTCAAGCCGGAGCGGCATGGGGCAACTGGAGCATCGAATACCTTCCCAGCCAGGAACAGAAGGTATCGGTCGTCGTTCCCACCGGCCTGCAGCTTGGTTACCTGAGCTGCCTGCTGGCATCGTTCAAAGAATACGGCGATCCGGCCATTGCAGAGATCCTTCTCGTCACCAACGAAGACCAGCGCGAAGACGTGCAGGTTGTGGTTGCCCAGGTCGAGCCCGGCATACCGGTGCGGCTGGTGGTGGTCGAGTCCTCCGACGAGGGCTACAACCACTCGGCGGCATTGAACGCTGGCGCGCGCGAGGCCACGTCGGACCTGATCCTGTTCATGGACGACGACACGGAATGCCTGCAACGGCACTGGCTGCGGACGCTGCGGGCGTACTTCGCGCAAGCCGATATTGCCTGCGTTGCCCCCCGCCTGGTGCTGCAGATGCAGAAGGACGCCACCTTGCAGGGCGGCCCGTTGATGGCGGGCGCCGATGGCATGTTCCGCCCCTACCTTGGCGAACGCGCCCTGCTGGAAGAACGGGGCGTGTTCTCGCGCCTGCAGACTTCACAAGACGTGTCGGCAGTGCCCGGCCACTGTTTCGTCACCCGCCGCCAAACGTGGCAAGAACTGGGTGGCTTCGACGAACAAACCTTCAACCTCTACCACGGCGTGACCGACTTCTGCCTGCGTGCGCGCCAACGGGGTTGGCGGCACGTGTGGACCCCCGTGAGCAGCGTGCTCCACCATGGTTCGAAGACGCTGAACTTCATCCAGCGGGAAACCGAAGTCGCCCTCAGCCTGCGCGACCGCGCCGTGCGTGAACACGAGCAGTGGCAAGAGCGCTGGGTGGCGTACCTCGGGCGCGACGGAAGCTACAGCCGTCACCTCTCGCTGCACGCGCTGTACGAAATCGATACCGACATCGTGCTGGACTGGCCCCGCGAACGGCAGGACCGCCCCACGGTTCTGGCGCTTCCCATCTCCAGCGGGTCGGGGCAGTACCGCCTGGTGGAGCCGCTCGATGCGTTGCAGACTGCCGGTCTGGCTCGCACATGCGTCGTCTTCCCGCGTGCAGACCGCTCGCTGCGCGAACCCACGGTACTGGAAATTGCACGCGCACGGCCTGACACGCTGATCGTGCAACACAGCATCGGCGACCACCACTTCCGCCGCCTGCGCAGCATCCGGCGCTCCTGCCCGAACATCTTCATCGTGCAGATGGTGGACGACCTGTTCCGCGATCTGCCCACCAGACACCACCTGCACAACCTGCACCAGCGCGAAGGCGAGTTGCGCATGCGCGAGGCCATCAGTCTGTGTGACCGCCTCGTCGTATCGACACAACCCTTGGCAGATGCCTACCGAGCCTATTGCCCGGACGTGCGCGTGATGCCCAACTGCCTGGACGAAAAAGCCTGGGATGGACTGCGCCGCCCGACCAGAACAGAGCCACGCGCACGCCTGCGCGTGGGCTGGGCCGGCGCCATGCAGCACCTGGACGATCTGGAGATGATCGCCGACGTGGTGCGCGAGCTGGCGAACGAAGTGGACTGGATCTTCATGGGCATGTGCCCGGATGTTCTTCGGCCTTACGTCAAAGAGTTCCACCCATTCGTGTCCTACGCAGACTATCCCGCCAAGTTGGCGACTCTGGATCTGGACATTGCCATCGCCCCATTGCAGGACAACCGTTTCAACGAGTCCAAGAGCAACCTGCGCCTGCTGGAGTACGGTGCAATGGGTTGGCCAGTGGTGTGCTCCGACGTTTACCCGTTCCGCACAGGTAACCCGCCGGTATGGCGTTTGCCAAACGAAGCTCAAGCATGGGTCGAGGCATTGCGCACACTGATAGCCGACCCGGCACGGCGCGCGCGAATGGCGGAAGAACACCACCAATGGGTACGCAAAAATCACTTCCTCATGACCCGCGCCGAGGAATGGTTCCATGCAGTCATGCGGCTCGAAAAAGGCCGCTGAGTGCAATGACCAAGTGATAGACTGAAAAAGGCTGGTGACCCAGCCTTTTTCTTTGCCTTTTCGCACTTTGCAGCGATTACCATCCCCCCAATGCATCAGGAGATGGAGTCTACAGACACATGAAAGCAGTGATACTGGCTGGCGGACTGGGCAGCCGCCTGTCCGAGGAGACCCATCTCAAGCCCAAGCCCATGGTCGAGATCGGCGGACGCCCGATCCTCTGGCACCTGATGAAGACCTTCACGGCACATGGCGTCACCGACTTCATCATCTGCCTGGGTTACAGGGGCTACGTGATCAAGGAGTTCTTCGCGAACTACTTTCTGCACACCTCGGACGTGACCTTCGACATGCGTGACAACCGCATGGAAGTGCATGAACAACACGCGGAACCCTGGCGAGTGACACTGATCGACACCGGTGAACAGACCCAGACGGGCGGGCGCCTGGCAAGGGTGCGCAAACACCTGCCAGACGATGAACCGTTCTTCTTCACCTACGGCGACGGCGTGGGAGACATCGACCTCACCGGGCTGGCCGCATTTCACCGGCAGCACGGCAAGCTGGCCACGGTGACTGCCGTGGCTCCGCCTGGGCGCTTTGGCACCCTGCGCCTCAACGAAAAATTGGTCACCGGTTTCGACGAGAAGCTGCCCGGTGACGGCAGCCTCATCAACGGTGGCTTCTTCGTACTCTCACCCCAGGTGATCGACCGCATCCATGGCGACCATGTGCCATGGGAAGGTGATCCCGTGGCCAGCCTGGTGCGTGACGGCCAGTTGGCGGCGTGGCAACACAGGGGCTTCTGGCACCCCATGGATACCTTGCGGGACCGCCAGTTGCTGGAAACCCTCTGGAGCAGCGGCCAAGCGCCCTGGAAGATGTGGAGCTGACGGACGCTTTGGCGGTCTATGCAGGCCGCCGTGTGCTGGTCACCGGCCACACCGGGTTCAAGGGCTCGTGGCTGTCCCTGTGGTTGCATGAACTCAATGCAAGCGTCACGGGTCTTGCACTCCCGCCCGAAACCCACCCAAGCCTATTCACAGCAGCCTGCGTCGATGGATTGATCGACAGCCTCACGGGCGACATCAACGACCTGTCGACCGTGACGGATGCGGTTGCCCATGCCCGCCCGGAAGTCATATTCCACCTCGCTGCGCAACCGCTGGTGCGCCGGGGCTACCGTGAACCCTTGACCACCTTCTCCACGAACGTGATGGGCACGCTGCATGTGCTGGAAGCCGCGCGGCGCCAGCCCGGGGTTCGTGCGGTGATCGTCGTCACCACAGACAAATGCTACGCCCCCAGCAGCGGCCCTTGGGGGCACCGCGAAACCGACCCACTGGGCGGCCACGACCCCTACAGCGCCAGCAAAGCCTGCGCCGAGATTGCCGTTGCGGCCTGGCGCTCGTCGTACGAGGACGCACCCCTGATGGCGAGTGCGCGCGCAGGCAATGTGATCGGCGGCGGCGACTGGGCAGAAGACCGCATCGTGCCCGACCTGTACCGGGCCGCACGCGCGAACCAGCCAGCCATCATCCGCCACCCCGGCGCGGTGAGGCCCTGGCAACATGTGCTGGAGCCTCTGGCGGGTTACCTGCAGTTGGGTGCGCAACTGCTCAATGGCAACAAACAGTTTGCCAGCGCTTGGAACTTCGGCCCGGCGCTGGAAGACATGCAGCCCGTGTCGCGCCTGTGCGATGTGTTGGCGCCTGCCCTGGGCGCCCGTTGGGAAACGCCCACCACGGCGGTGCCGCACAAGGAAAACCCCAGCCTGCGCCTGGACAGCAGCAAAGCCATGCTGGAGCTGGGCTGGCAACCGCGCTGGCGGCTGGAACAGACCCTGGCCGCCACCGCAGACTGGTACCGCCGCCATGACGCGGGCGAAAACGCCCGCGAACTGGTCATTGAACAGATCCGCGCCTACGTGGCGCACAACATGCAGGAAACCGTGGCATGACCCCGATTGCGGTCCAACCCGTCCCCATTACAACGGCGCCCGCAGGTCCCAGCCGCGACGCCATCCGGGACGCCGTTCACGCCTACTTTCAGGCGCAGTCCGCCAGCGCGGCGGCCTTTGTGCCTGGCCAATCCGCCGTGCCCCCTTCGGGCAAGGTCATCGGTGAGGCCGAAGCGCAGGCCATGATCGACGCCGCGTTGGACGGCTGGCTGACCACCGGCCGCTTCAACAGCGAATTCGAACGCAAACTGGCCCGCTTCGTGGGAACGGAAACCGCTCTCACGGTGAACTCAGGCTCATCGGCCAATCTGGTCGCCGTCACCAGCCTGTTCTCGCCGCTGCTGGGCAAAGCCGCCATACAACCAGACGATGAGATCATCACGGTGGCGGCAGGTTTCCCCACCACCGTCAACCCCATCCTGCAAAACGGCGCCGTGCCGGTGTTTGTGGACGTGCTGCCCGGCACCTACAACATCGACGTTCGTCTGCTGGAAGGCGCCCTTTCCAGCCGCACCCGCGCCGTCGTGCTCGCGCACACGCTGGGCAACCCCTACGACTTGGCTACCATCACCGCCTTTTGTGCGCAGCACAACCTGTGGCTGGTGGAAGATTGCTGCGACGCGCTGGGCGCTCGCTTCACCCTTGCGGCAGACGGCCCCGTGTGGATGCCACGGCAACCCACAGAGGACGACCCAAGCCTGTGGCAAACCTCGACCACTGCGGCCAGAGAGCGCCACGTGGGCACCTTCGGCCATCTGGCCACGCTGTCGTTCTACCCGGCGCACCACATCACCATGGGTGAAGGCGGCGCGGTTCTCACCAGCCTGCCCACACTCAAACGCGCAGCGGAATCCATCCGCGACTGGGGGCGGGACTGCTGGTGCGCCCCCGGCTGCGACAACACGTGCGGCCAGCGCTTCAACTGGACGCTGGGCGGCCTGCCGCCGGGTTACGACCACAAGTACACCTATTCGCACCTGGGCTACAACCTGAAGATCAGCGACATGCAGGCCGCCTGCGCGCTGGCGCAGATGGACCGGCTGGAAGGCTTCATTGCCGCCAGGCGCCGCAACTTCGACTACCTCAGCCAACGGCTGCAAAGCTGCGCCGAGTTCCTGGATCTGCCCCATGCCACGCCCGGCAGCCAGCCTTCGTGGTTCGGCTTTCCCATGACGTTGAAGCCGCAGGCCAACGCCAGGCGCGTTGACCTGCTGGGCTGGCTGGACCAGCACCGCATCGGAACCCGGCTGCTGTTTGCTGGCAACCTGACGCGGCAGCCCTACTTCGCCGGCCGCCGCTACCGCGTGGCCAGCACGCTGGACGTCACCGACCGGGTGATGCACGATACCTTCTGGACAGGCGTCTGGCCCGGACTGACCGAGGCCATGCTTGACCACACCTGCACCCAGATCGAAACTTTCTTCGGTCTGCATTTCGATTGACACGCGTGACGACACCACGTCCCCTACTGACCAAGCAAGGAGCTGCGATGAAAAAGATGCTTTTTGTGGTGCCCATGCACATCACTTTCGAATCGTTCATGAACCCGGCGCACAACTCCCGCTCGTTCATGAAGAAGGACGGCAAGTACTACAACAGCCTTTCCACCGACATCCCGCTCGGCCCCATCTCCATGAGCGCTTACCTCAAGAAGCACATGGACATCGAAGTCAAGCTGATCGACTTCAACGCCGAGATCAACGTGCTCGACGAGTTCCCCTACTCCAACTTCTACGACTGCTGTGTGGACTTGCTTCAGCGGCTGGACTTCGTGCCTGATGTCGTGGGTGTCTCGTCCCTGTTCAGCCCCTCTTTCTCCAACTTCATGGACTGCGCGCGCGCCGCTCGGGCCTTGTTCCCTGATGCGCTGGTTCTGGGTGGAGGCAACATCCCCACGAACAGCTACGAACACATCTTCAAGGAACTGCGCTGCACCGACTTTGACGGCCTGTGCTACGGCGAAGGCGAAAAACCGCTGCTGGGCCTGTTGCAGGCCGAAGACCCCAAGGCATACATGGCCACATCAGCCTCCTGGATCACCCCGGAAAAGGTCGTGGGCGACGCTGGACTCTTCATGCCCAAACACGACTTCATCGAAGACCTGGACGAAATCCCGTTCTTCGACTACGACCTGTGCGACATGAAGAAGCACGCGACCAACCCAGGAACCAGCAGCCTCCACAGCGTGAGCAACCAGCGTGGTTTTCACATCATGACCTCACGCGGCTGCCCCTACCTGTGCACGTTCTGCGCGTCGCACCGCACGCATGGGCGCAAGATGCGCTATCACAGCCTGGACCGGGTCTGGAACGACTTGAAGCGCCTGCGCGAGGACTACTACGCCACCACCGTCGTGTTCCAGGACGACCACTTCATGAGTGACAAGGACCGTGTGTACGACATCCTCAAGTACGTGGGCAAACTGGAACTGGAGGCCGTCTTCCAGAACGGCCTGACCCTCTACGCGCTGGACCGCCCCATGCTCGAGGCCTTCTACGCCGCAGGCGTGCGTCATCTGGTGCTGCCGGTGGAGTCTGGCAGCGAGAAAGTGCTGAAGGAGCAGATGCGCAAACCGCTGAAGTTCCGCATCTCGGAACGCGTGGCCAAGGATTGCCGCGAGATCGGCATCTACACCAACACCAACATCCTGATAGGCATGCCTGGTGAGACCAAGGCCGACATCGAAGAAGCCCGCATCAACCTGCGCAAGATCCAGACCAACTGGTTCAACATCGCCTGCGCAAGCCCCATCGTGGGCAGCGAGATGCATGAAATCGCGACCAAGAAGAACTACATCAAGATCGACACCTTCGGCTCCGACTACCGCACGGCCGTGATCGGCACGGAAGATTTCACGCCCGAGTACATCCAGAAGATGCAATACATCATGAACCTGGATTTGAACTTCGTGCACAACAACGACGTTCGGCTCGGCGAATACGCCACCGCGCTCAAGGCATTCAAGAACGTGGTGCGCATCCGCCCAGATCACGCCTTTGCCCATTACTTTTCTGCCGTGTGCCACCGGGGCATGGGCGAGATGGACGAATTTCAGGAAAGCGCCCGGCAGTACGAGGCGTGTGCGAAGAACCCGTTCTGGCAGGAATACATCAACATGTTCGAGCTCGCCCCCCTGACTGCCCAGACCGACACCAGAGACTACGCGCAGGCATGAGCAAGACCATTCGAGTAGCAGACTACATTGCCGACCGCTGCGTAGAGGCCGGTGCGCGGCATTGCTTCCTCGTTACCGGTGGCGGCGCCATGCATCTCAACGATGCCTTCGGCCGACACCCCGGCCTGACGCCTGTCTGCTTTCACCACGAGCAGGCTGCTGCCATGGCCGCGGAGGCGCACTACCGCACCACTCGCCGCCTGGCGCTGCTCAACGTCACCACGGGGCCCGGTGGCGTCAATGCGCTGAATGGCGTCTATGGCGCCTACGTTGATTCGATTGGCATGCTGGTGGTGTCAGGCCAGGTCAAACGCGAAACCTACCTGCGCAGCTACTCCCTCCCCTTGCGCCAGCTTGGCGACCAGGAGGTGGACATCGTCAGCATGGCCAAGCCGGTCACCAAATACGCCGTTACCGTGCATAACCCGGCCGACATCGGCCACATCATGGACAAGGCCATCTACCTGGCCACGCAGGGTCGGCCCGGCCCCGTCTGGGTGGATGTGCCGGTTGACGTACAAAGCACACAGATCGACCCCAGCCAATTGACCCGCTGGACGCCCGCCCAAGCCAGTGAGTTGCTGGAAGACCCAGGCGTTTGCGCCAACACACGGCTTTGGCTGCAGTCCCAGCCGGCGCCTGATTTCACAAGCCAGATCGACACATTGCTTGCAGCACTGCGCACAGCCCGCCGCCCGGTCCTGATGGCGGGCACGGGCGTTCGACTGGCGGGCGCACACGATGCGTTCCTGAAGCTCTGCGAGACCCTTCGCATCCCGGTGGTGACCGGCTGGAACGCCCACGACACCCTGACCGACGAATCCCCCTTCTATGCGGGCCGCCCCGGCACCGTCGGCGACCGCCCCGGCAACTTCACGGTACAGAATGCCGATCTGCTGATCATCCTCGGGTGCCGCCTGAACATCCGCCAGATCAGCTACAACTGGAAGAGCTTCGCCCCAAAAGCGGTGAAGTTCATGGTCGACATCGACAGCGCCGAAATGGACAAACCGACGCTGTCGATCGACCACAAGGTACATGCCGACGCCGCCGATTTCATCAACGCGTTGCTGGACAGGCTGGCTGGCTACCAGCCCCCCGCGCAACATGGAGAATACCTGCGCTGGTGCCGGGAACGCATCACGCGCTACCCGGTGGTTGGGCAACCGCAGCGCGAGCAAAACACGCCGCTGAACCCCTACCACTTCATGGAGCTGCTTTTTGCCGGGCTCGACCGCGACGCCGTTGTGGTCACGGGCAATGGCTCGGCCTGTGTCATGGGTTTTCAAGCGGCCAGGATGCAAGCAGGCCAGCGCCTGTTCACCAACTCCGGCAATGCCTCCATGGGTTACGACCTGCCTGCGGCCATCGGTGCCTGCATCGCCCGTGACCGCCAACCGGTCATCTGCCTGGCAGGGGATGGGAGCCTGATGATGAACATCCAGGAGCTGCAAACCCTGGTGGGCTACCAGCTGCCGGTCAAGGTGATCGTGCTCAACAACGACGGGTATCACTCGATCCGCCAGACCCAGGCTGCCTATTTCTCGGACAACATGTTCGGCATCGGGCCCAAGGATGGCGTCAGCCTGCCCGACTTCGTCGCCGTAGGCAAGGCGTTTGGACTGGCCACGGCGCGGGTCACCAGTGCCGCCGACTGGCTGGCCCCGGCAACCCAGCAACTTCTCGTCAGCCCAGGGCCTGCGCTCATCGACGTGATCGTCGATCCAGAACAAGCCTTCTCCCCCAAACTGGCCTCACGCAAGCTCGCGGATGGCTCCATGAGCACACCCGCGCTGGACGACATGTCGCCTTTTCTCGACCGGGAAGAGTTGGCAGCCAACCGCCTGGAGGCCACCCCATGACGTACGCAGCCATTGTTTACGACCTGGATGGCACGCTGATCGACAGCGCGATCGTCGTGGCCGAGCTTCTGAACGAGCTGCGTGCCGAACGGGGCCTGCCCGCTCTGACGATGGACGACTACAAACCCTGGCTGAGCATTGGCGGACGAGCGATGGTCGCAGCAGCGCTGAACATACATGAATCCGACGCCGCTGCACCGTTGGCAGCATTTCGCAGCCGCTACCACCAAAGGCCGACCGATCCGTCCACGGTCTTCCCAGACGTGCGCAACACCCTGACCACCCTGCAACGCATGGGTCTCAAGCTGGGCCTGTGCACAAACAAGCCCAGAACGCTGACGGACAAAGTCCTGCGCGAGACCGAACTCCACGACTTCTTTACCAGCGTCTGCGCGGGCAACGATCTGCCAACCGCCAAGCCCCACCCCGACAACCTGCGTGTCTGCCTGGACGCTCTGGACACCGTTGCCCATGACACGCTGGTCATCGGTGACAGCCGCGTAGATCAACAGCTTGCCCACGCCAGCGGTGCGGATTTTGCTTTTTTCTCTGGCGGATACGACGATGGGGTGAAACTCACGGAAGACACACCCATCATCCGCCACCACTCAGACGTTCTTGACCTGATCCTGAAACCCAACCAGAGGGCACACCATGAATAACTGCGAACGCAAGATGCTGAGTCTGCTGAAGGCTCTGAAGAACGAATATGGTTGTGTTGCCGTCAAAGCGGAATTCGAAGCCGAAGGCACCCGTGTGGACGAACTGCTGCGGCTGATGGAAATTGCCCGCAAGGCCGATCTGAAGATCGGACTGAAAATCGGTGGTTGCGAGGCCATGCGTGATCTGATCGAAAGCAAGCAGTTTGGCGTCGAGTACATCATTGCACCCATGGTCGAAACGCCATACGCACTCAGCAAGTACATAGCCGCCAAGAACCACGTCTATTCCGAGGACGAGCAGCAAGACACCGAGTTTCTGTTCAATCTGGAAACCCACACCACCTACGAGTCCATACCCGAAATGGCCCGGATGGCCGTGGCAGGCGGACTGGCCGGTGTGGTTTTCGGCCGGGTCGATTTCGTGGGCTCACTCGGTTGGGGCCGCGACGAGGTGAACGCCGACCGCACGCTCAAGTTTTGCGTCGAAACGGCGAAACTTTGCCGTGAAAAAGGCCTGGATCTGGTCGTTGGCGGCGGCGTTTCCGCGGACGCTGTGCCCTTCCTGAAAAAGGTCTGCGACCAGCACCTTTCACGCTTCGAGACGCGCAAGATCATCTTTGGTCACCACGCGCTCGACATCCCCAACATCTATGACGGGCTGCGCACAGCAGTTCACTTTGAACTGCTGTGGCTGCAGAACAAGCGCGACTACCACGGCTTCATTCACCGTGAAGACAACGCCCGCATTGAGATGCTGGAAAAACGCTGGCAAGTGCTCTCGCAAAGCACGTCGGCCCGCTGAACACCCCCACACGCAAGAGGTACCGTTGTGACAGACAAAACCATCTCCGCCGTCATTCAGCCGCGGATTCACTCCGCGGCCAAAGTGCCCCTGGAAGACCAGATCCCGCTGGACACCCCGTTCTCGGTGCACATCGACGTCTGCAGCGTCTGCAATTACAAATGCAGCTTCTGTTTCCAGGCCGATGCCCAGGCCATGAAGGCCGTCGGGCTGAAGCGGGGCATGATGGAACTTGACCTCTTCAAGAAGATTGTGGACGACCTCAAGGTGTTCGACCGCAAGATCAAGAAGATCAAGATCGGCAACCATGGGGAGCCGACCCTGCACCCAGATCTGCCCGAGATGATCCGCTACGCGCGCGACAGCGGCACGGCAGAAATCATCGAGCTGTTCACCAACGCCTCCAAGCTGGAGCCCAAGCTGAATCAGGCGCTGATCGACGCCGGTCTGCAGCGCATCAACATATCGCTTGAAGGCCTTTCCGACGAGCGTTACAAGCAGGTTGCGGGGGTCAAGCAGAGCTTCTCGGCCATCGTCGAAGGCGTTCGCCACCTCTACTCCATTCGCGGCGACTGCAAGATCTACGTCAAGATCGCTGATCAGACCAGCGCCTTGTCCCGCGATGTCACCCAGAAGTTCATCCTTTCCAAATCGGAGCGGGAGTACTTCTACGATCTGTTCGGCAACATCTGCGACGAGATCTACATCGAGAAAGTGGTGCCGCAGTGGGCCGAAGTCCAGCTCGACAAGCAGAACCAGCTGTCTGAAACAGGCATGTACGACCAACGGGTCAAGACCGACAAGGACGTCTGCCCCTTCATCTTCATGTACCTGCATTTCAACTGCGACGGGACAACCAGCCCTTGCACGCTGGACTGGCCGCGCAAGGTGGTCATAGGAAACGTCAAGGACAGCAGCGTCAAGGACATCTGGAACGGCCAGCGGCTACGCCACCTGCAGATGACGATGCTCGAAGGCAAGCGTTGCGACGTGAACTTCTGCAACAACTGCACGGCCCCGGTTGTGTGCGTCGAGGAAGACCTGGACCCGCACAAAGAACGGTTGATGGCTGTGATTCGCCCCCTGCTGGCCAGCGCACCCAAGGTATGAAGATCCTCATCCTCGGCTCGAACGGCTTCGTGGGACGCAACCTTGTGGCCCACCTGTCGAGCGGACCTTATGAAATCCTGGCGCCCAAACGCGCCGAGCTGAACCTGCTTGACCAGGAGGCGGTGCGAGACTACCTGAAACGGCACCAGCCCGATGTGGTCGTCAACAGCGCCGTGACCATCGACTCTGCCGAGACCAATCTGCGCATCTACTACCACCTCGAACGCAATGCCAGCCATTACGGCCGGTTGATCAACATTGGCTCGGGCGCCGAATACGCAGCGAAGTACTACACCCCCATGATGCAGGAGTCGTACTTCGGGGAACACGTCCCCGAAGACACCTACGGCATCTCCAAATTCTGCATTGCCAGGGACATCGAGCGCTCACCGCACGACGTCGTCAACCTGCGGGTGTTCGGCATCTTTGGCGAGCATGAAGACCACACCAGAAGGTTCATCTCGAACAACATCTGCTCGTCCATACGCAACCAGACCATCACGGTCAACCGCAACTCTGTTTTTGACTACATCGACGTACTGGACTTTTCGCGCATCCTCGAAAAGTTCCTGACCCGGCCGCTGCAGTACAAGTCGTACAACGTCTGCACCGCCCATCCGCAGGCGCTGACCGACCTGGCATCCCAGATCAACGAAGCCAGCGGCCGCGAGAACACCCTCACCGTCGTCAATGGACAAATCCACTCTGTCTACACGGGCGACAACTCCCGGCTGTTGAAAGAAATCGGGCCTTACGCGTTCATTCCGATGGCAGAGTCCATCCGCCGACTCTTTGCCTGGTACGAGGCGGAATTCTCCGCAGGCAGAATCGTATGAAAAGCCAACTTGAGCAATGGATTCAAGCCCTGGGCAGCGGTCCGCTGCTCATCTGGGGCGCGCGGATGACAGGCCTGGGCCTGGTGCGGTTCTGCCGCACCCATGGTTTGGAAGTCCAGGGCTTCATCGACTCCGACCCCGCATTGGCCAACAAGCGCATCGCTGGCCTGCCATGCCATACCCCTGGGGCCCTGCCGGCCATCCTGGCGGCAAACCCCGGCCTGAAGATCATCGTCGCTGCCTCCACCAAGGAACAGGCCATCAACGAGCAGTTGCTGGGCCTGGGCGTTACGCGGGACCATTTCTTCAACTACTCCGACTACTGCAACCTCTTCTACACGATCGACGTGATGGGCACTTGCAACCTGAAGTGCCTCTCCTGCCCGCACGGCGCCGAAAAAGAGGAGCCGTACGACCGGGGCCAGATGCCTTTTGAATCCTTCCAAAAGGTCGTCGACAAAATCATTGCCGAAAATTCCGCAGTCACACACATTAGCCTGTACAGCTGGGGCGAACCCTTTCTTCACCCCGCTTTGCCGCAGATGATCGACTATCTGCACCAGCACGGCATTGCAGCCGCCCTGTCCAGCAACTTGTCCATCAAGAACGAGTCCCTGCTGCGCAACGTCATGCTGTCAGACCCGGAATACCTGAAGGTGTCCCTCTCGGGCTACTTCCCGGACGCCTACAACGACACGCATCAGGGGGGTGACATTTACCTCGTCCGCTCCAATCTGCTGCGCCTGCGTCACTACATCGACCGGTACCACCTCAACACCTTTGTAGACGTCAACTACCACGTCTACAACAACAACAACCGGTTGAACCTCCAGAAGATGCAAGAGCTGTGCGACGAACTGGGATTCGCACTGTCTCAGACTTACGCCTTGGTCATGCCGCTGGAGCGCACCATTGACAAGCTGCAAGGCAGACCCAGCCCCAGCACGGTGGAACTGGAGAAGAAGCTGCTGGTGACCATTGAAGAAGGTATTGCCGCAGCCAACCCGGACGGCAAACCAGGCGTGACCGGAACGTGTCCGTTCCTGGAAAACCAGACCATCATCAACTGGGATCTTTCGGTGCCTGTGTGCTGCACCACGTTCAACCGTGGCAGCAACATCGTTGCCGAAAGCTTTCTGGACACCCCTTTGGCCCAGATTGAGGCCCAGAAAAGACAGGCACCGGTTTGTACGACATGCACCAAGTACGGATTGCCTGCCTACAACCTGGGACTGCACAGAAACCGCTGGGACGAGATCGCGGCACAGAAACCAAGCACAGACCTTCCTTGTGCATGACGACCCACCTCCACATTTGAGACAACATGCCGTTTTGCTGCCGACTCTGCCATGCAGCCATTGACGAAGACCAGGCCGTCAAAATCGGCCCCTTCCCTCAAGCGGCGCAGTACTACCCAACCCCGGAAGAATTTGCCACCGAGCAGGGAACGATGCTCAACGTCGTGGAGTGTGATGGCTGCGGCCTGACCCAGTTGACGAACGAGCCCGTTGACTACTTTCGGCAAGTCATCACTGCGGCTTCGCTTTCACCAGCCATACGGGAACAACGCCTTGCAGCCTTCAGCGAATTGCGCAAGCACTTCCCTGAAAGCGCTCGGCCAACTGCGCTTGAAATAGGCTGCGGCAACGGGGACAACCTCCCTCTTCTGAGAGAAGTTGGCTTCCACGCCATGGGCTTGGAATGCCACCCCGACTTGCCCCAAGGGCAAACCGACGCGAACGGGGTGACTAACCAATACCTGCTCGACCTGGACGACAGTCACAGCGGCAAGTATGACCTGCTGACGTCGTTCAACTATCTGGAACACCAGCCCGATTCGCGCGCCTTTTTGCTCAAGTGCAATGCATTGCTCAGCCCTGGCGGCCGGCTGCTGCTGACCGTCCCCAACCTGGACTACCTGTTGTCCAGCCGGTCAGGGCACGAATTTGTTGCGGATCACTTGGTCTACTTCACGGTCAACAGTCTGGAAACCGCCTTGCGCATCACAGGCCTCCAGCTTCTGGACCTGACGATCATCAACAACCAGTACGACATACAGGTTCTGGCAAAGAAAAGGGAACGAAGCCCGATTCAAGCCGCCAGTGACGAGGTTGATCATCTGGTCAACAAACTGAACGCCAAGCTGAGGGCCTTTGCGGCAGCCGGGAAAACCGTGGCCATTTGGGGGGCCGGCCACAGAACGCTGGCCTTGATCTCGCTCGCAGAGCATCAGCTGATCCACTGCATCATCGATTCCGCCAAGTTCAAGCACCACAAGTTTTCACCCATCTCCCATCTGGAGATACTGCCCCCGGAAACGCTGCATGACGAACACTGCGGAATCGATGTCATCCTCGTGATGGTTCCAGGCATCTACCCGGCCGAAGTCGTGCGGCGAATACGTTCCATGCCGCATGCATACCACGCGGAGCAATTCCCTGAAGAAGAACCGTCCGCACGGTAGCAACACACCATGAAGAAAATCTTGTTGACAGGCTCCGAAGGGTTTGTGGGGAAACATCTCGTCGATTTCTTTGCCCAGAAAGACGGCTTCACGTTGCATGCACCCAAGCTGCAAGAGTTGAACCTCACGTCCAGCGATGACGTATCCGACTACCTGCGGGCGACGCAACCCGACATCATCATTCACTCGGCCACGTCGAACACGCAGGGCAAAGGCTACGCAGATGACGTGTGTGAACAGAATCTGCGCATGTTCTTCAACCTGCTGCGCTACCGCAAGGAAGGTTGCGTCATCTATACGCTATGCAGCGGCTCCAGCTATGCCAGGGAGCATTGGGTCGAGGACATGTCGGAGGACTACCTCGGCGAGCACATCCCGTCCGATGGCCAGGGGTTCTCGAAGTATGTCATCGCCTCCCATGCGAGACACCTGAAGAACGTGGTCACCTTGCGGCTGTTTGGCATCTTTGGTGAACACGAGGACCATCGCTACAAGTTCATATCAAACACCATCGCCAAGCGAGTGGCGGGTATCGATGTTCTTCTGTTCAAAGACGCGAAGTACCACTATCTCGACGTCGCGGACTTTTGCACCATCCTGGCCGATCTGATCGGTCATGGCATCCATTCCGGCGAGTTCAACGTGGTCCCGGATGAGGCCGTCACCCTCAAAGAGATCATCGATCTGGTTGATCGCACCCTCGGCATTGAGAAACCCTTTGAGGTGGCCACCCCAGGTACTGGCCGCCCCTACACGGGCTCCAACCAGCGGCTCCATGGCTCCCTGCAGAATTTGTCGTTCACGCCCATGGCAGCGTCGATCAAGCGGCTGGCCAAGCACTACCTGGCCCATCCACACCTCATCGACCGCAGTGCACTTTTGAATGACCAGTTGCTTCAGCATGCAAAGGAAATCAACAAATCATGATTTCCTCCACCATGCGAGAGGACTTCTCTCTGATGGCCGAAGGCATCGGAGGAAGCATCGAGGCTCTGGCAAATACAAAGCACATCTACATCACAGGTGCGACCGGCCAGATCGGGTGGTATCTGACGCGCTTCTTTTGCTTTCTCATTTCGAGTGGCAGGCTGAACTGCAAGTTGACAGTACATGCCAGATCACAGGCTAGGGTGGATGAAAAGTTCTCAGATCAAACCTCTCTTCCATGTGACTTTCTGGTCTCGGACGACGCCGCGGCTTTCCTCAAGGACACGTCCGTTGACCTGCTGATCCACTGTGCCAGCCTCGCGAGCCCAAAGCACTTTGCCAGCACCCCCGTTGACGTCATGATTCCCAATGGCATCATGACTCACAACCTGCTGGACAGGCTCGCAAAAATCCATCCGCAATGCAAGTTTGTGTATCTGAGCACGACGGGCGTGACGGGCCATATTCCAGACGAGCAACGCCCTTGCGACGAGGACCATTACGGCCCCCTCAGCAGCAGCGACCTGAAGAACTGCTACCTCGAATCCAAGCGCTTTGGCGAGATGCTCACCCTCGCGTATTCGCAGCAGTTCAACATCCCCTCCCTCATCGTCCGGCCGTCCATCACCTATGGGCCAGGCTTTGATTTGAACGACGGCCGGTCTTACGCGGATTTCATCCACTCACTTCTGCAAAAACGCGCCATCAAGCTGAGCAGCGACGGGCGTGCCATCAGAAACTTTCTTTACATTTCTGATTTTGTCAGAGGTCTGTTGACGGCCATCTGCAAGGCACCGACAAGATCGGTGATGAACATAGCGTCCGATCAGCCCATCAGCATCCTTGAACTCGCCACACTGCTCAATAACCAGATCTACCCTTTCCCACTCGGAGAGGTCGAACGTGTGGAGCACGCAGAGCCGTTACGCCGTGTCGAGTTCCTCAGCACCGATGCTTCCGTCGATCGCTTGAAGGCGCTTGGATGGAGCCAGCTCATCACTCCCCTTGAAGGGTTTCGCCGGACCCTTCGCCACTATCAGGAGATCGCGCAGTGAATATTTCAGAACTCAAGGCCGCTTACCAAGCCAATACAGTAGCCAAACCGGACTTCATCAGTTCGGCGTACTCCATGTTCCATGCAAACCTGTTTGACTACGCCAACAACTTGAGCAGCACGGATATCCGCGAGATTTCCATTGATGCCAAGGGGGTGGTTTTCACGGTACGCAGTTCCGGCATCAAGGTCCGTTGCCAGCCGGGCGACCATCGCTCCCCGCCTGTAGAGACCTTCAATTTTTCGGATTTCGAACCAGCGGAATCCCGAATGATGCACAAGCTGTTCGATGGCCTGAAGAACTTCTTTGACATTGGCGCCAACATCGGCTGGCACTCCTTGACGCTTTCCGCCAAGTTCAGAGACGCCCAGTTTTTCTGCTTTGAGCCCATTCCCGACACCTACCAGCATCTGCTGGAGAATATTCGCCTGAATGCGTTTGAAAACATCAACACATACAACCTGGCTCTGTCCAACGTCAACTCCAGGCAAGACTATTTCTTTTACAAGTCTTGCTCAGGCAACGCGTCGGCAGTGGATCTTTCCACACGTCCCGACGTCGAGAAGATCGAATGTCAGCAAGTCAGACTCGACGAGTTGATGGGCAAAGCAAATTTACCTTCACCCGACTTCATCAAGTGCGACGTGGAAGGTGCCGAGTTGCTCGTCTTTCAGGGAGCGCTGGACACGATCAAGAGTTCCAAGCCCATCATCATGGCTGAAATTCTGAGGAAATGGTCGGCAAAGTACGACTACAACCCCAACCAGATATTCAAGCTGTTCTTCGATATCGGATACCGTGCCTTCACCACAGACGGCTACTTTTTGACGCCATTCACCGAGATGACGGAAGAAACAAAAGAAACGAATTTCTTCTTTCTGCACGAGCAGTCCCACGGCACGCAAATTCACCGCTTCACCCGTCTGCCATAACGTATATCACCGGGAATCCAAAGACGCTTGGGCCTGCTAACAATATCCGGGCACACCTGCCAAATGACAGACACATTCAACATACCCAACCATATATTCGCCCAGCGCCCACGTTCGGTGTACAAGAGTCTGGGTGTCCCCATCTACGTTTGCGCCCCAGACTACCGGCAAAGCTCAGGTGGCATAAGGGTCATGCACTACTTCTGCCACATACTCAACGAGCTTGGCGAAGAGGCTTATCTCATCAATGCACGCACGGTTTCCCCGCGTCTTCGCACGCCCCAGCTCACGTTTGAACGCATGCGGGAGCACTTTCTTTCCGGCCGCAATCCTGTCACTGTCTACCCTGAAGTTGTCCACAACAACCCATTCAATACACCGCTGATCGCCAGGTGGCTCCTCAACGTACCCGGCCATCTGGGAAAACCGGTAGATTTCGAAACCAAGGACATCATCTTCTATTACGAGCCGTGGTGCCTTCCCCCGCATCTGAACGGCCATTTCCTGCACGTTGATCCACTTGATCACTCGATCTTCAACAACGAAGACAACCCGCATGACAGCCAGCGCACCCTGGAATGTTTTTACGCGAACAAGTACTTCCTGCAGAAGCAGGCCATCTTCAAGGAACACCACAACCTGACCAGTCTTGGGCAGGAGATCAGGCGCTCACCACAGGAAATCGCATCAATACTCCGCCAGGCCAAGGTCCTTTACTGCTACGAACCATCCGGGATCATCAACGAGGCACAGGCCTGTGGCTGCCCCGTTCTGCTCGTGCGTTCAAACTATTGGAAGCTCCCCCCGGATGACTCGCACCACGAGCTTCCTGGCGTTGCCGTTTATGGTGAGGACGGCGCCCTGGACAGGGCACGCGAGGGGCTGGCGCGCGTTCGCAGCAACCACACCCTGTTGCGCGACAACTCCTGGTTGACCGCTCGAAGCTTCATCGAGACCATTTACGCTGCGCAAGAAGATTTCTTGTGCAACGGCAAGCCCATCCTGAACAGTGCTCAGGATTTGTGGAAAACCAGCATTGAAGAAAGGGAGGCAGTGGTTGAAAGGTTCGACCAGATCTACTCAAGATCCCACCTGTTGCTCAAGAGCAATGAGCCATCAAAGACCACGCGCCTACCCTTCATCTACCGGTACAGGGAATTCCTCAGGAAATCATTCCCACAGGAATTCGAGGTTCAACTGCTGGCCGAGCGCATGGTGCAAATGCAGGCGCCGCCTGTGATTCATCTGCTGATGCCGTGCCGCGCTACGGATGCACCCCACCTTGCCGCGAGCCTGGACAGCCTGAACAAGCAGTTCTATCCCCACTGGAAGGTCACCGTGGTGTCCGACCACCCCCCTCCCGAGGGCTGGGTGGAAGCAGCCAAAACGCAGTGGCTGGCACTGAAGGACGCCATCCACATCGATTACGTGATTGACGAAATGGCTGCGGCTTCCGGCGGCGACTGGATTGCGGTGCTGCGCCCAGGCGTCACCCTCGCTCCAGAAGCATTGTTGCTCATGGCTGATGCGATAAAGCTCCACCCTGAGTGGCGGCTGCTCTACACCGACGAGGACCAGATCGAAGAGGACGGCCGCCACGTTTCCCCGCGCTTCAAGCCGGGCTTCAACCTTGAGCTGCTGAGGTCGTGCAACTACCTTGGCACCATGGTTCTGGTGCGCAAGGACGCGTTCATGGACGCCGGGCGTTTCGGCTCCCACCAGGGGGCGCATACCTACGACCTGGCCCTGCGCATGGCCGACCGCCTGCGCCCACAGGCCTTTGGGCGCCTGTCCAGAGTGGTGGTGCATGCGCCAGCAGACGCACAGCCCAATGCCGCCAACGAGGAAGCCGAAGCCCGCGCGCTGGCCGAACATCTTTCCCGCAGAGGCCAGCGGGCCACCATACGAAGCGGCCTTCAGGCAGGCACAAGGCACATCGAATATCTAGGCGCCCGTGAAGCCTCCGTGAGCATCGTCCTCGCGGTAACGGACGAGTTGGATCTCGTCCGCCGATTTCTGACGGACGCCCAGGCTCTCACCGTCCAGGACGTCAGGGTATTCGACGTCGGTGGCGATCCGGACATGCGCAAACTGCTCGACGACCTCGCGGCAACGCCCGAATGGTCTGGGCGGCTGCAAGTGCACACCGCAACGGCTTCCAACTGGCCAAGTCTGGCGGCTGAATTGGCACAGGGCAACCTTCTGTACATGACCTCGCCTTATGCTGCGGCGCCCACGCCTCAGCAACTGGCGGAACTGCTTGGGACGATGCAGCGCGCCGGAGTCGCAGCCGTGTCACCCCGTCTGGTGCTCCCGGGGCAAACTCAAGCCACTGTCGTCAATGCCGAATGGACGTACAAAGCTGGAATCAAAGATGCCGATGAATCATCTTTGCCAGACACGCCCGGCCCTCTTGGCCTGAACCTCTGTGCACACGAAAAACTGGCGGTCAATCGGCTGCCCCTGCTGGTGGACAAAGCGGTATACCAAGCGTTGAACGGTTTTGACCTGGCGGCCATGAACGTCGGCGACGCCGTCGTTGATTTCTGCCTCCGGCTCGCACGAGGTGGGCACACGCTGATATGGACTCCCCATGCCACGCTGCATTGCCACGCCGAGCCAACCACCCCGGCAGAGGAGTCGCGGCAACACCTGCTCGAACGGCATGTCCGGGAACTTGCCGCAGATGCATGCCTGCATCCGATGTGGAGCTGGGACAACCCCGGTCAATTCGAGCACCACATCCCCCTGTCGTGGACCGATGGCCCTTCGCACAGACCCAGAATCTTGATTCTGGCCACCGATGGCGAGCCCGCAAACGACAACGTCTTCTACGACACGGCCATGCGCTGGCAGGACGCGGCGCAAGTGCAACTGGTTGTGGTTGACATGCGTGTCCAGGAGCTGTCCGCGCTGACAGTAGCCAAGCTCATGCCCGACGCCATCGTGTTGCATGCGTCGAAATCCCCCACATTGCAAAAGCTGCTCCAGGAGACCAGGCGTTGCCTGCCAGAGATTCCGGTCATCGCGCGGATCGACTCGCTCGACTTCCTGCAGCGGCGCCAAGAACAAACAGAGTGGGAGTGCAGGCCTGCTCTGCGCGCAGTGTTGCACCATGCCAGCCGGGTGATCACACGAACGCCAGAACTGGCACGGCTGTGCGATGGTTTGAGCGGTCACGTCTGCAGCAAACCGCTCAGCGAGTCCTTGACCGCCATGGAGTGGCTCGGCCACTGAGACACCAGCGGCTGGAGGGTCGAGTGCCTCCAGCCGGCGCCAAATATGCAATGATTCACCCGTGTGCTGAAACTGCTTGTCAACGCAAGGAGCACAGGCCAGGTACTTGATCACAACCCCAAGCGAGTGATCTCATACAGCAACAGATAGTTAGGAATTCCCATGACCCCCAGCAACCGCCGCGCCGCGTCCGCCTACCGCAGCATCGGCATAGAGACCCGAGCTGTCGGACATGACCAGCACCAGCTCGTCGCACTGATGTACGAGTCGCTGCTAGAGAGCCTGAACGCCGCCATAGGCGCTATGGCCCAGCGCGACATCGCCTCAAAGGTCAGCCACATCAACAAGGCCCTGCGCATCCTGCAGGAGGGCCTTTACGCCAACCTCGACCTTGAGCGCGGCGGCGAAATCAGCGCCAACCTGGCAGCGGTTTACGACTACGCTGGCATGGCCTTGACCCAGGCCAACATGAAGAACGACCCGGAGAAAATCCAGGAAGTCATAGCCATGATCAAGCCGATCGCAGAGGCATGGGCTCAAATCCGCAACGACCAGACGGGTGCCGCAGGTTGAGGTGATGCTGGCGAAACGTCAGCATTCCAAACGGGTTTGCTGCCCACGGGGTTTTAAACGATGAATACCCCGACGCGAACACGGTTCTTCCGGGGCTATCGAGCCTCAACACATCGGCGGGAGAGCCGATAACACTCATAAGAACAACGAACGCACTGCACACCCATGACCACCTCTCTTCTGGCCCAGTACCAAACCATCGAACGCACCAGCGAGCGCATGCTCCAGGCTGCGCGTCAGGGCAACTGGCAGGAAGTCACCCGGCTGGAGGGCGTCTGCGGCGAGCAAGTGCAGCGCGCCCGCGATCTGGCCAGCGCTGCCACACTCTCTCCCACTGAAAAAGCGAGCAAGCAGCGCCTCATGCTGGCGATCCTGCGTCATGAGGCTCAGATCCGTTCTCTGTCCGAACCCTGGATGGCGGACCTCAGCCATTTGCTCGGCACGGGTCCAAACGCCATGCGTCACTGAATCCTTCACATCCTGGTCAAGTTCACGCATACTTTGCCGATAAGAACTACAGGAACGACGAAGAAATAACGCAAGGAACGCATCATGCTGACGCTGCTGGACTACTACCAGGCCATCGAAAACACCAGCTCCCAGATGCTCCAGGCCGCAGAGGCCGACGACTGGGATGAAGTGGTTCGTCTGGAGGGGGCTTGTGCCGTGCTGATCGAACAGCTGCGCGAGCGTTCTGGCGCCATCGACTTGACGGCTGAAGAGCGGGCCGAAAAACACCGCATCATGATGACCATCCTGCGCCACGATGCGCAGATCCGAGAGTTGGCCGAGCCCTGGATTGACGATCTGGGACAGATGATGCAGGTGCAGCGCCCAGTGCAGCTTCACTGAGGCACACCAACGCAGGCGACTGTCGCGTCAGACCTGCATGTTCATCACATCGGTGTAGGCCTGCATCATGCGGTTGCGCACATGCAACGCAGCCTGGAAGCCGATCTGAGCCTTCTGCATAGCCAGCATCGTTTCTTCAAGGCTGACGTTGGGGTTGCCCATTTGAACCTGGGTCTGCAATTCCGATGACTTGTTCTGCGCTGCGCTCACGTTTTGCAGCGCGGTCTTGAACGCCGCCCCAAAGCCCTCTTGCGCGCCGCCCACGGCACCGCCTGCCGTGGCTTTGGGCTGCCGCACGGCGGTCAAATTGGCAGTATTCAGTGGGGTCAGGCGCAGGTCCATGGCACAGCTCCTCGGAGCAAGACTTTCAGATGGCGCAATCCTACGGGTGCAGCCGCTCAAACTTAAACGCAAACAAAGGCCCTAACACCGGCCTTTTTTTGCTTTAGCCCGGCCATCTGGCTCTCATAATCCTTCCAGACAAGGACCGGGCAAGGCGCCCGGCACCGGTACACCTCGACACCAGAACATGAACACCGCCGTCGCCGAGATCGATAACACCCTGCCCGCCACGCCGTCCAACCCGCTAGTGGCTGGGTTTTCGCGTTTGAGCGGCGCACGCAAGGTGATGCTGGCCCTGGGCGCCCTGGCCATGGTGGGGGTGCTGGCAGCAGGCTTCTATATGGCCAACCGGCCGGACTACCGTGTTCTCTACGCCAACCTGTCTGACAAGGACGGCGGGGCCGTTCTGGCCCAGTTGTCTCAATTGAACATTCCCTACAAGCACGCAGACGGCGGCAGCGCCATCCTGGTGCCTGCAGACAAGGTGCACGACACACGGCTTCGCCTCGCATCGCAAGGCCTGCCACGCGGCTCCACCGTAGGGTTTGAACTGCTGGACACCACGCGCCTGGGCATGACGCAGTTCCAGGAGCGGCTGACCTTCCAGCGCGGCCTCGAAGGTGAGCTGATTCGCTCCATCACTGCCTTGAGTTCCGTGTCTGATGCCCGTGTGCATCTGGCCCTGCCCAACCAGAACGGCTTCTTCCGCGAACAGCAAAAGCCTTCTGCCAGCGTGCTGCTCACGCTCTACCCCGGCCGCACGCTCGACCGCACGCAAATTGCGGGCATCGTGCACCTGGTGGCCAGCAGCGTCCCTGAGCTCAACCCCAAGGCCGTGAGTGTGGTGGACCAGAACGGCAACCTGCTCTCCCAGACCGCGGATGGCGAAGCGGGCGGCCCCGACTCCAAGCAGATCGAATACACCCGCATGCTGGAGAAGATGTACACCCAGCGCATCATCGACCTGCTGGAGCCCGTGCTTGGCCGCGACAACGTGCGCGCGCAGGTCACTGCCGATGTGGACTTCTCGCAAACCGAACAGACCAGCGAACAGCACCGCCCCAACCAGAACGGCGAGCCCAGCGCAGTGCGCAGCCAGCAATTGGTTGAAGCAGGCAGTGCCGTGGGCCAGACTGCCCCCGGTGTGCCTGGTGCGGTGGCCAATCAGGCACCCGGCGCCACCACGGCCCCTGTCAATGGGCAGCCTGCCCAGGTAGGCGTGGTGCCCGGCGCCAACGTGCAGAACGGCAGCACCGACGCCAACCGCCGCCGCGAGCAGGTCATCAATTACGAGGTGGACAAGACCGTGATGGTCACCCGCAACGCAACGGGAACTATCCGCCGGTTGACAGCCGCCGTCGTGCTGAACCACAAGGCTGGCACCGACCGGCGCGGTCAACCCACCACCGAACCGCTGCCTGCAGAGCAGATGGAGCAAATCAACGCACTCGTGCGCGAAGCCATCGGCTTCAACTCCAACCGTGGCGACTCGGTCAACGTGATGAACACCGCGTTCACCAAGGCCAGCAGCGACGTCACCGAAGTACCGTGGTGGAAGCAGCCCGACACCCAGGACCTGGCCCGTAGCCTGGCCTGGCCCGCTGGCATGCTCCTGCTCGGCCTGATCCTCTTCCTCGGCATGGTGCGCCCGACGCTCAAGCTGATGCGCTCCCCTGCCCAGAACGAGAAACCCGAGATTGCGCAGCTTGACGCCATCGTGGACGACCAGCCCCAACGCCCCGGCTTGCCCACACCGGTGCAAAATGAGGCCACGGCCGAAATGTTGCGGCTGGAAGACGCCAAGCGACTGGCACGAGACAACCCGGTCGCCGTGGCGAACATCATCAAGGGCTGGGTCAACGGTGAAGGCTCTCAGGCGGCCACCTGAGCCCAAGAGGTGAACAGGCATGAGTGATAACGACGGCGTACAGGACGCAGCCATCTTTCTGATGTCGCTGGGTGAAGAGGAAGCGGCAGAGGTCTTCAAGCACCTCTCGCCCAAGGAAGTCCAACGCCTGGGCGAAACCATTGCGCGCATGCGGGCCGTCTCCAAAGAAAAGGTCGACGATGTGCTGGTGCGCTTCACCAGCGAGGCGGCGTCGCAGAGCCTGCTGGTGTCTGACACCGACAACTACGTGCGCGCGGTGCTGCGCCGTGCCCTGGGGGAAGACAAGGCTTCGCTGCTGATCGACCGCATCCTGCAGGGCGGGGACGTTTCGGGCATTGAAAGCCTGAAATGGATGGACCCGAACTCGGTGGCAGAACTGCTGCGCAACGAGCACCCGCAGATTCTGGCTGCCATCCTCGTTCACCTGGACCAGGACCATGCTGCCAGCATTCTCAAGCAGTTCACCGAGCGCACGCGCAACGAGGTGATGCTGCGCATTGCCACGCTGGAAGGCATCCAGCCCACTGCGCTCAAAGACCTGAACGAAGCGCTCTACCAAGTGCTCGCTGGCGGCGACAAGATCCGCAAGAGCTCCCTGGGTGGTGTGCAGACGGCTGCCGAGATCATCAACCTGCTGGGCACGAGTCTGGAAACCAGCGTCGTCGACTCCATCCGCGAGAACGACCCCGATCTGGCGCAGCGCATCATGGACAAGATGTTCACCTTCGAGGACCTCCTCAAGCTGGACAACAAGGCCATCCAGATGGTGCTCAAGGAAGTGGCTTCGGACGCGCTGGTCATTGCCCTCAAGGGCGCCAGCGCAGAACTGCGCGAGAAAATCCTCACCAACATGTCCAGCCGGGCTGCCGAAGCCCTGCGGGAAGACCTGGAGTCTCGTGGCCCGGTGCGCCTGTCCGAGGTGGAGGCGCAGCAGAAAGACATCCTGAAGATCGTGCGCCGTCTGTCCGACGAAGGACAGATCGTTCTGGGCGGAGGCGGAGATGACGCCTTCGTCTAACAAAACCAACCCCTACCAGCGCTTCATCCCCCGGGAGGAAGTGCAGGAGGTTTCCGCCTGGCAGTTCGACGCCATGGACGCCGATGCCAAGCCAGCGGCAGAACCCGTGCCAGACGTCCCGCCCGCGCCCCCGGCTGAACAGCTGGATGAACTGCGCCAACAAGCCTATGCCGAAGGCTTTGAGCATGGCAGGCAGGCAGGCATCAAGGAAACCCAGGATGCGCTGGCAGCACCACTCAAACAGCAGGCCCGCGACGAGGCACAGCGCCTTGCCCTGCTGTTCAAGAACACCCAGGCGGAACTTGGCCGTCTGGAAGATGCGTTGTCAGCGCAGATGCTGGAGCTGGCCTGCGACTTGGCGCGCCAGGTACTGCGCCGCGAGTTGAGCCAACCACTGGACGCCATACGGCCCGTGGTTCAGGAAGCACTCGCTTTGGCCGTTGAAGACAACATGCCTGCCACCTTGCGCCTGCATCCAAGCGATCTGGCACTGGTCCAGGCCGACATGGGCCCTGCCCTGGAAGCGCAGAACGTGCGCGTGGTGCCAGACGTGACCCTCACGCCCGGCGGCTGTGTGGTGGAAAGCGTGCAAGGCGCGGTGGACGGCACCTTGGAGCGCCGCTGGGCACGCGCGGTAGCCAACCTGGGGCTGGACCGCCCTTGGACACCTGGGGAGCAGGCCGATGTCTGACTCACCAAAACGCTGGGAACAGTTCCTGGCCGTGAGCCGTCAGGCGGCCAGCCAGCACACCCCCCTGGAAAGCAGCGGCAAACTCACCCGCCTGGCCGGTCTGGTGCTGGAAGCACGCGGCGTGAAGGCGCCCGTAGGTTCGCAATGCGTGATCGACCAGCCGCAGGACCCCGACACTGCCGTGCTGGCCGAGGTGGTGGGATTTGCCAACGAACGCGCCTACCTCATGCCTGCGGGCGACGTTCAAGGTCTTTCCAGCGGCGCCCGGGTGCGCCCCCTGGCCCCCTACCGCCCCCAGCCCAGGCTGGGCCAGGCCCCCAAACCCATTCTCCCCAACGACCGTGGCGTGCTGAGGCTGCCTTTGGGTGCAGGGTTGCTCGGCCGGGTAGTCGATGCTTACGGGCACCCCCTGGACCATCAAGGGCCGCTCACGCACATTGAAGTTGAGCCCCTGGAGCGCGCGCCCATCAACTCCATGGACCGCGCCCCAGTGCGCCAGCCGCTGGACACGGGTGTGCGCGCCATCAACGCGCTGCTCACTGTGGGGCGCGGCCAGCGCATTGGCCTGTTCGCCGGTTCTGGCGTGGGCAAGAGTGTGCTGCTGGGCATGATGGCCCGCTTCACCAAGGCCGATGTCATCGTCGTCGGGCTCATTGGCGAACGTGGCCGCGAAGTCAAGGAATTCATCGAAGACATTCTGGGGGCCGAAGGCCTGCAGCGTGCCGTGGTGGTGGCTGCGCCAGCAGATTCCCCGCCGCTCGTCCGCATGCAAGGCGCCAACTACGCCACGGCCATTGCCGAGCATTTCCGCGATGACGGACTGGACGTGCTCCTGCTCATGGATTCGCTCAGCCGCTACGCCATGGCACAGCGTGAAATCGCCCTGGCCATTGGCGAGCCGCCCGCCACCAAGGGCTACCCGCCCAGCTGCTTTGCCAAACTGCCACAGTTGGTGGAACGCAGCGGCAACGGCCCCGAAGGGCACGGCTCCATCACCGCGTTCTACACCGTGCTGTCGGAAGGTGACGACCAGCAAGACCCCATTGCCGACGCCGCGCGCGCCATTCTGGACGGCCACATAGTCCTCTCGCGTTCCATGGCCGAGTCGGGCATCTACCCCGCCATCGACGTCGAGGCCTCTGCCTCGCGCGTCATGCACAACGTGGTCACGCCCCGGCACTACGAACTGTCGCGCCGCTACCGGCAAGCCTACTCGCGCTACCAGAAGAGCCGCGACCTCATTCAGCTGGGCGCCTACGTGGCAGGCAGCGATCCCGAGACGGACCGCGCCATCATGCTGTTCCCTGCCCTGCAGAAGTTCCTCATGCAGGACATGCGCGAGCAGGCGCCCTTCGACGACAGCGTTGCCTATCTGGCCAAGGCCCTGGGCGAAGAAGCCGAGCCTGCCAGCACCACCCAGCGTGGCAGCGCCCGCGCCGCCACTGGTCAAGGGGGTGACAGGCGATGAACAAGCCCACCCAACTCACCACCGTGCTGGAAGTCTGCACCCAGCGCCGCGACGAAGCGCTGCAGGCGCTGGGGCAGGCGCAGCGTGAACTGCAGCAAGCCCAACAGCAGATGCTGCAACTGCAGGGTTACACCGCCGAGTCAATACAGCGCTGGTCGCAGCGGGCCACGCAAGGCATCAGCGTGACGCTGCTGCGCACGCAACACCAGTTCTTGGACAAGCTGGACAACGCCGTCGCTTTCCAGAACGGTGTGCTGCAACGGTTGCAGCTGCAGGTAGAGCATTGCCAGCAGCAAGTCATTCACGCCGAGCGCGAACTCGCCAGCCTGCAAAAGTACGCCGAACGCAAAGAAAAAGCCTGGCAACACCAGCTGCAACGGCAGGAACAAAAAAGCAACGATGAAATGGCCGCCAACCTGCACCGCCAGAACACGGCAGCCACACCTTGGAAGCAAAGCTCATGAAAGCAGAACACGCCACCACCACGCGCCAGGAGCACCAGCTCATCCAACGCAACGCAGCGGCCCAGCGTGCCCAGCAATCGCAGACCAGCCAGGCAGCTTCTGCGGCAGACTTGTTCGCGCAGATGCTGCAAGACAACCTCGACCCCGGTAAGGACTCTGCCTTGCAGGACGAGCTTGCAGCGGCCGTTGACGCGCCATTGCTGGAAGACCCCACGCTCGCCGGCCTGGTTCCGCCGCAAGGCAAAGACGCGCGCAAGTCTGCCGAAGAACCCGCGATTGCTGCGAACCTGTTCAATCCACTGGCCGGGCTGCAAATCGGACTGCCCTCCGAGGCCATCACCACCGAAGATCAGGCCTTGAACGCCACCCTCGCCAGGGCGCAAGACACCGTGTCCGGGCAGCCAGCAGGCAAGGGCCTGGCGAACAGAGCCGACAAAGGCGGCAAGGCCCAAAACCCCAACGCTGCCTTGTCCGCCACACGCGCCGTCCCGGCATCGGCGGAAGATGCCTTGGGCAAGGCCACGCCTGCCACCCCCGCCACACCCAGCGCACAAAGCCTGCAATCCTCGGCGCAAGCGCTGCAAGGTGCGAGCAACGGAGAGTCCGCTGGCACTCACCGCACCGGCTCCAACGTCGAATCGAGCGAATCCGCTACCGCACCAACGTTCGCGGTGGTGGCATCAACAGGCAGTGCCCCGCGTGGCGACAGCAACTCACCGTCCAGCGGTTCAGGCTCCGATCTGGGCACAGGCGCTGCGTCATCCCCAGACAACAACACCAGCGCTGCCTCCGGGCCAGACGCTGCACCTGCGGAAAGCTTCGCCGAACGCATGGACCAGGCCATGCAGGAAGCTTTTGATTCCCTTGGCGCTCAAGTCAGCGTCTGGGCCTCTCAAAACACAAAACGGGCGGCCATGCGGTTGGACGCTGGACTGCGCGATGCGCTGGAAGTGGACGTGACGCTCAAAGACCGCCAAGCCCACATCCACTTCCGTACCGACGATGCCCAGGCGCGCGAAACCATTCGCGCCCAGGCACAGACCATCCTGTCAGATCTGCTGGCACGCCAGGGCATGGACCTGGGCAGCGTATCTGTGGGAACTCAGGGCGGTGACGCAAACGGACGGTCGCCCGGACAATCAGAAAGCTCACAAGGCTGGCGCGGCCTGCACCGCGCGCTGGACCGCGTGGGCGGCAGCGAGGCCACCGAACAGGCCGTGCAAATTCGACCGCGCAGCCAGCGGGCTCTGGACCTGTACGCCTGACAACCGCCTCACAGCAGAAAAGCCGGGACTAGCCCCGGCTTTTTTTACTTTAGGCAGTCAACGTGGTCGCCATAATCGCCATGACAGAATAACGTTCCTGGCATACCGCCACCGTCCAGACAACGTTCTACTCCGAAACAAAGGCAACATCCATGGCCGCCAAGCCCGCTGCAGGCGCAGAAAACGCCAAACCCAAAAGCAAGAAGATGCTGATCATCATCGTCGCCGTGCTGGTGCTCGCACTGGTTGGCGCTGGCGCAGCCTTCTTCCTGCTCAAGAAAGGGCATGCCGACGACGAGGAAGGCGGTGCAGACACCCATGAACCTGCCAAGAGCAGCAAGCCCAAGACGCCGCCGCAATTCATGCCGCTGGAAAACCTGGTCGTCAACCTGGCTGACGAAGGTGGCATCCGCTATGCGCAGGTCGGCATCACCCTGCAGGTGGCAGATCAGCCCACGGCTGACCGTATCAAATCCTTCATGCCATCTGTTCGCAGCGGTGTGTTGATGCTGGTTTCATCACGCAAGGCTGACGAGCTTCTGCGCCCTGAAGGCAAGGAAAAGCTTGCCAACGACATCCTCCAACTGGTGCGCGAAACCACGGGCACGGCCGTGGCGCGCGGCGACAGCCCCGTGGAAGCGGTACTGTTCTCCAGCCTGATCGTGCAGTAAGCCTAGCTGCCCTCCAGGAGACACGACCATGAGCGACGCCTTTCTCTCACAAGACGAGATTGATGCCCTGCTCGAGGGTGTCACAGGCGAGAGCCAGAAGCTGGCCAAGGACGAGGTACCCAGTGGCGGCATACGCAGCTACGACCTCTCCAGCCAGGAACGCATCGTGCGTGGGCGCATGCCCACCATGGAGGTCATCAACGAACGCTTCGCGCGCAACTTGCGCGTGGGCTTGTTCAACTTCATCCGTCGAAGCCCGGAAATCTCGGTCGGCCCGGTGCAGGTACAAAAATACAGCATGTTCCTGCGCGAGTTGGTGGTGCCCACCAACTTCAACATCATGGCCGTGCGCCCCCTGCGTGGCAGCGGCCTGATCGTTTGCGAACCCACCCTGCTCTTCGGCGTGATCGACAGCCTCTTCGGCGGCACCGGCAAGTTCCACACCCGCATCGAAGGCCGCGACTTCTCCCCCACCGAACAACGCGTCATCAACCGCATGGTGGAGGTGGTTTCAGAGGAGTACAAAAAGGCCTGGAAGGGCGTGTATCCCCTGGAGCTGGCCTACCAGCGCTCAGAGATGCAGCCCCAGTTCGCCAACATCGCCACACCCAGCGAAATCATCGTGAGCACCAGCTTCACGCTGGAGATTGGTGACATCACCGGTTCGCTGCACCTGTGCATTCCTTACTCCACGCTGGAGCCCATCCGTGACGTGCTCTATTCCACGCTGCAGGGTGACTCCATCGAGGTGGACCGCCGCTGGGTCAAGCTGCTCAGCAACGAAATCCAGGCGGCCGAGGTAGAACTCGTCGCAGAACTGGCCACCACCGACGCCACCATCGAACAGCTGCTGGCCATGAAGGTGGGCGATTTCATCGAGCTGGAACGTGAACGCGTGATTCCCGTGAAGGTTGACAGCGTGCCCGTGCTGGAATGCGAATACGGCACCCACAACGGCAAGTACGCACTCAAGGTGGTTCAAACCTTGCGCAGCCCGGACAAGTCCTGGCATGGAGCCAACTATGACAAGTGAAAACGACACCCCAAACGACGAAGCCATCGCAGACGATTGGGCTCAGGCACTGCAAGAGCAGGCCGCCACGGAAAAGTCACAGGATTTCGCCGCAGGCGCGCCACACTTTGACGGCGACCCCCCACCGCCCACTGGCAACAACGACATCAGCATGGTGTTGGACATCCCGGTTCAACTGTCGGTGGAGCTGGGCCGCACCAAGGTGCCCATCAAGTACATCCTCCAACTCGCCCAGGGTTCCATCGTCGAGCTCGACGCGCTGGCCGGTGAACCCATGGACGTGCTGGTCAACGGCTACCTCATCGCCCAAGGCGAAGTGGTGGTGGTCAACGAGAAGTTCGGCATCCGCCTGACCGACATCGTCACCCCGTCTGAGCGGCTGCGCCGCCTGAGCAAACACTGAACCCCTCACCATGAGCGACTCCTACATGGCCTACGCCCCAGTTCTGGGGCTGCTCGTGCTGCTGGTGCTGCTTGCCTGGGGCGTGCAGTGGATCAAACGCCGCGTCACCCCGGCTGGCACCGGCCTGGGCGCCGAGATGCGCGTCGTTTCGCAAATCATGCTCGGCCCACAGCAGCGGGTGGTGGTTGTGGAAGTCAATGGCCCAAGCGGCCCGGTGCAGCTCACGCTGGGCGTCACGCCCCAGCACGTGCGCACGCTGCACACGGCCACACTGCCACGAGAAGCGTCTGCAGCCTCCGCCGCAGCAGGCAACACCAACTACAAGGAAGTTGCGGCCGCCCTCAAAAAGCCCGCGCCGGAGACCGCCGCATGACCACCAAGCGCTGGCTTGCCGGGTTGACGCTGGGCCTGTCGCTCGGCGCCGTCGCCTGGGCGCAAGCACCCGCTGGCGGCGGCGCGCAACTGCCGCTCATCATCGGGCAAGGGCCAGGCGGCACCAGCTACTCGGTGCCCATCCAGACCCTGCTCTTCTTCACCGCGCTGTCGTTCCTGCCCGCGGTGCTGCTGATGATGACGTCCTTCACCCGCATCGTCATCGTGCTTTCGTTGATGCGCCAGGCCCTGGGCACCCAGCAGGCGCCACCCAACCAAGTCATCGTCGGCCTTTCGCTGTTCCTCACCCTGTTCGTCATGGGCCCCACGCTGGACAAGGTCTACCAAGACGCCTACAAACCCTACACCGAAAACGCCATCACCTTCGACCAGGCGCTGGAGCGTGGCGAGGTACCCATGCGGGCCTTCATGCTCAAGCAGACGCGCCAATCCGACTTCCAGCTCTTCGCCAACCTGGCCAAGCTGCCCCCCGAAACCACCGCAGAAACTGCGCCCATGCGCGTTCTGGTGCCTGCCTTCGTCATCAGCGAACTCAAAACGGCCTTCCAGATCGGTTTCATGATCTTCATCCCCTTCCTGGTGATCGACATGGTCGTGGCCAGCGTGCTCATGTCGCTGGGCATGATGATGCTGTCGCCCGTGCTGGTGGCGCTGCCCTTCAAGCTCATGCTCTTCGTGCTGGCCGACGGCTGGAACCTGCTGATCGGCTCGCTCGCCGCGAGCTTCTCAACCTAGCCCTCAAGGTGACACCGTGAACCCTCAAGACGCTCTCACCATCGGCCAGAACGCATTGTTCATGCTGCTGACCGTGGCCGCCCCCGTGCTGGGCACCGTGCTTGTCGTGGGCCTGGTCATCAGCCTCTTTCAGGCGCTCACGCAGATCAACGAAGCCACCCTGTCGTTCGTGCCCAAGCTGCTTGCCGCCGTGGCCGTGTTTGCCGTCGCCGGACCGTGGATGCTGACCACGCTGGTCGAATTCATCCGCCGCACGCTCCTGGCCATTCCCGACTACGCCGTCTGAACCCCGCCATGGACGGCCCCATGGTCACCTTCACCGAGGCCCAGTTGATGGCCTGGGTGTCGCCCCTGTTCTGGCCGTTCCTGCGCGTGCTGGCGGTGTTTGCCAGCGCGCCCATCTTTTCTTCGCGCTCCGTGCCCACGCGCACAAAGGTTGGGCTGGCCTTCGTCATTGCCCTGTGCCTGCAACCGGCCTTGCCTGATCAACCCATCGTGTCGCTCAACGGCCCACAGGCCCTGGGCGCGGTGCTGCAGCAAATCATCATCGGCGTGTCCATAGGTTTGGCGGTGCGCATCGTCTTCGGTGCAGTGGAAATGGCTGGCGAAATCGTCGGTCTGCAGATGGGCCTGAACTTTGCAGGCTTCTTCGACCCCACCACCAACTCCCAGGCCAGCACCGTGGGCCGCTTCTTCGGCAACATCGCCATGCTGCTCTTCGTCATCCTCAACGGGCACCTGCTGTTGATTCAAGCCGTGGCGGCCAGCTTCCAGACCTTCCCGGTGGGCGAAGGTGCCATGGATGCCGTGCGAACTCTTCGCCTGCACGAACTTGGGGGGATCATCTTTCAGTACGGGCTGTGGATCGCCCTGCCCATGATCGGCATGCTTCTCTTCGTCAACGTGGTCATGGGCATCATCTCCCGCATCGCACCGCAGATGAACGTGTTCGCCATCGGCTTTCCGCTGACGCTGTCGGTGGGCCTCATCGGCATAGCGGCTACGCTGCCTCTCATGGACCGGCCGGTGATCAATCTCATCCGCGTCGTCAGCGAACTGTTCGTGGGCGGCTGAAGATCACAAGCCCCCA
>CAMLOF010000003.1 GCA_946481585.1 uncultured Macromonas sp.
CGCCAAACGTGTTTTGGACACCATCCTTGAACCACGTTGCTGCTTTCTCAACGATGAAGTCAATGAAAGTTCGAACTGCCTGGGTTTGATAGCGTCCCGGCATTCTGAGCAGAAAAAGCCGGGTGCCGAAAATGCTCAGGCGCCAGGGATTCAGCGCGGTCACCACGCGCCCCGTGTTCACATCCTCCTGAACTACGTAACTGGGGACCAGACCCACACCCAATCCCGACAGGATGGCCTCGCGCAGAAACTGAAAGTTCTCGGATGCCAGAGTCGGGTTCAGCGCCACCTCTTGACGCACTTCGCCTTTGTAGGCGGCCAGACGCAGCTCACGCCCGACGACCGACGATGTGATCAAAGGCACACGGCGCATGGCTTCAAGGTCCTCTGGCAGCCCCTTCGATTCAGCGTACTCCTTCGAGGCACATGCCACGTAGCGGACCTGCGCGAGCTCTCTGGCCACCAACGCTTCTGGCGGGTCCGACATGACCCGGATGGCCACGTCCACTTCCTCACGCATGAGGTCATCAACGCGGTTTTCAAACAATAACTCGAGACTGATTTCCGGGTATGCACGCTTGAAATCGAGCAGCCAGCTCGTCATGACCAGTTGACCGAATCCGGTGGGGACGCTGACCCGTACCGAGCCGTGGAGGCCTCGTCCCAGCGTGGCAATGGCCTCTTTGGCTGCCGTCAGCTCGTCGCGTATGGCACGCCCATGCCGATAGAGTGTTTGGCCGATTTCGGTTGGTTCGATGCGCCGCGTGGTTCGGCGCACCAGTTGCGCGCCTACCGACTTCTCGAGCTGCTGCAGGTGATAGCTCACGTTGGCGCGGCTGACTTTCAGTTTGCGAGCCGCACTGCTCAGGTTGCCAGCTTCAAGAATGTCCACCAACAGCAGAAGTCCCGTCAGATCCATGATTAGATTGTCAAATTTTATTTGACATGGTGTTAAAAATTCCTTGGATTGTCAAGTTGGTGTGGTGGCAACACAATCCCCAAAACCTCAATCAAGCCCTGCGGGGCACCCCTTCGGAACTGCGAACAACATGCCTCTTGACTCAGAAACCTTTTCTCTGCTCAAGGACAGCGTGCAACGCTTTGTTCGGGAGCGTCTGGTCCCTGCCGAAAACACTGTGGAAGAAATGGACGAGGTTCCCTCGGACATCGTCGATGACATGAAGGAGATGGGCCTCTTTGGCCTGTCGATCCCTGAGGAGTTTGGGGGCATTGGCCTCTCCATGGCTCAGGAGTGTGAGGTGGCGTTCGAGTTGGGGCAGGCAGCGCTGGCATTCCGTTCGGTGGTGGGCACCAATATCGGTATCGGTTCGCAGGGCATCCTCATGGACGGAACCGCTGAGCAGAAGGCGCAATACCTGCCTCGTATCGCCAGCGGCGACCTGATCATCTCTTTCGCGCTGACTGAGCCGAACGCAGGGTCGGATGCAGCGTCACTTCAGACCAGGGGGGTTAAAGAAGGGGATGACTACCTGCTCAGCGGCAACAAGCGCTACATCACCAACGCGCCCCGAGCTGGTGCCTTCACGCTGATGGCGCGAACGGACGGACCAGGTGCGGGTGGCATATCGGCTTTCATCGTGCCATCGGACCTTCCGGGCATCAGCTTGGGCAAGCCGGACAAGAAGATGGGGCAACGCGGTACCAAGACCTGCGACGTGAATCTGGACAACGTGCGTGTGCCTGCCGCCAACATCATTGGCGGAGTGCCTGGGAAAGGCTTCAAGACGGCCATGAAAGTGCTGGATCGCGGCCGCTTGCACGTCTCAGCCCTGGCTTGTGGCATGGCGCAACGCATTCTGCAAGAGTCCATCGGCTATGCGCAGGAACGCAAGCAGTTCGGCCAACGCATCGGGGACTTTCAACTGGTGCAGGCAATGCTGGCCGACAGCCAGGCCGAGTTACTGGCAGGCTGGTCCATGGTGAAGGCGGTGGCGCAGCGGTATGACGCCAAACCGTTTGGCGTGACCGATCCCGACGTGAGCATGCAAGCGTCGTGTGCCAAGCTTTTCACGACAGAAATGGTTGGCCGTGTGGCCGACCGTGGCGTGCAGATACATGGCGGCGCCGGGTACATCAACGAATACAAGGTGGAGCGCTTCTACCGTGACGTGCGATTGCTTCGCCTGTACGAGGGCACGACACAGATCCAGCAGCTGATCATTGGCAAGCATTTGACGACCCATACAACATGACCAAGTTATCTCCAATCGCAAGCTCCGTAGCGCGCGTTGAACTCAACGCACCGCCTGTGAACAGCCTTGGCATTGCATTGCGCAGGCACATTGTCGAATCGATTCGCGCTGCCGAGGCCGACCCTCAGGTGGCGGCAATTGTGCTGATGGGAAGTGACAAGGCCTTCTCTGCCGGTGCTGATGTGTCCGAGTTCGGTACTCCAATGCAGTTTGAAGAGCCCATACTGCGCAGCGTCATCGAGACTATTGAAGCGTGCACAAAACCAGTGGTTGCGGCAATTTCTGGCGTAGCCTTGGGTGGCGGTTTGGAATTGGCCCTTGGATGTCATGCCCGAGTGGCTTTGGTCTCAGCTCGCCTTGGTACGCCTGAGATCCAACTGGGTCTGATACCGGGCTCTGGTGCGACCCAAAAGCTTCCCCGTCTGATGGGCGCTGATGGTGCGCTGTCCATGATGATTTCGGGCCAGCCCCTGACTGCGCAGCAACTTTCAGAGAGTGGACTGCTGGACCGGGTGGTGCCGAGTGACCTTTGGCCAGAGGCTGAGGCATTGGCCCTGAGACTCGCGCAACAACCCTTGCCGTTGCCACGGGCACGCGACCGGGCGGTTGACGTCGCAGCGGTGGATCAGGCGGTTACGCAAACGACCGCCCGGCTCAACAAGCGCCAACGCGCGCAGCCTGCTTATTTGGCGCTGTTGGACGCTGTCAAAGCCAGTGCCTTGCCGTACGACGCGGGCATGCAACGTGAACGCGAGCTGTTTCTGTCGCTGATGCAAAGCAGCGAAGCGGCCGCATTGCGCTACCAGTTTCGGGTCCAGCGGGAGTCGGCAAAGCTCCCTGAAGCTCTGTCAGCAACACCGCGTGTTTTTGATCGCATTGCGGTCATCGGTGCGGGCACGATGGGATCTGGGATTGCGATTGCGGCTTTGGAAGCCGGGCTGCAGGTCACGCTTCTGGAACAGTCGGCGGATGCTCTGACGCGCGGATCGGGTCGCATCGCTGAGCATTTTGCGTCACGGGTAAAGGCCGGAAAGCTCGATGCAGCGCGGGCTGACCAATTCTTGAGCCAGTTGAATGCAACGCTGGACTGGAGTTCGTTACAGGCGGCAGACGTTGTGATCGAGGCAGTGTTTGAGGATCTGGCTGTCAAACAGTCGGTCTTTCGGATGGTCGATCAGCATGCCAGAGCAGGTGCTGTCCTGGCGACCAACACCTCGTATCTGGATATTGATGCGATAGCGGGCGTGGTGTCTCGGCCGCAGGATGTTCTCGGGCTGCACTTCTTCAGCCCGGCCAACGTCATGAAGCTGCTGGAGGTTGTGCAGGGGAGACACAGCGCTTCCGATGCGCTCGCCACCGCCATGGCGCTCGGCAAACATTTGAAAAAGATTCCCATCCTTTGTGGCAATGCCTTTGGTTTCATAGGCAACCGCATCTACAACGCGTACCGCAAGCAATGCGAATTCATGCTGGAGGACGGGGCTTGGCCGGAGGATGTTGACCGGGCGTTGACCGACTTTGGTTTTGCCATGGGGCCGTTTGCCGTGGCTGATATGTCGGGCCTGGACATTGCCTGGCGAATGCGGCAAGCCAATGCCGCCAGCCGAGACCCCAGGGAGCGTTATGTCGCCGTCCTTGACCGCTTGTGTGAGATGGGCCGCATGGGCCGCAAAACCCAGGCTGGCTACTACACCTACGTTGATGGCAAACCCAGCCCCACCACCGACGATGTGGTGCGCGGCATCATCGAGCAGGCCAGCGCCGAGCGTGGTATCAAGAGATCGCCGCTGTCTGCTGATGAGATTCAGCGTCGCGCAATGCTGACGATGGTGAATGAAGCTGCGCTGCTTTTCAGTGAAGGTGTGGCGCACCGGGCAGGTGATATAGACGTGGTCCTGGTAAATGGCTATGGTTTCCCCGCGTGGGTGGGCGGTCCTGTGCATTGGGCTCGCTCTCAGCCTCGCTCTCGTCTGGAGTCGGAGTTGGATCACCTGACAGAGTCAAGTGGTTATGGCGCAGTGCGCGCAACTTCGGAAATGTTGTCCCGCCTGCTCGATTGATCACTCAGACCACTCACAGCCCCTTTGTCTCTTAATCCTTGCATTTCAATCATGACTTCATCCAACGCTTTTATCTGTGACGCCATCCGCACCCCCTTCGGCCGCTACGGCGGTGCCTTGTCTTCGGTACGGGCCGACGACCTTGGCGCCGTCCCGCTGCGGGCACTGATGGCGCGCAACCCCAACGTCGACTGGGCTGCTGTGACCGATGTTATTTACGGCTGTGCCAACCAGGCGGGCGAAGACAACCGCAACGTCGCGCGCATGAGCAGCCTGCTCGCTGGCTTGCCGCTGGAGGTGCCCGGCGCTACCGTCAACCGCCTGTGCGGCTCGGGGTTGGATGCCATTGGTACTGCGGCGCGCGCCATCAAGGCTGGGGAAGCGGGCCTGATGATTGCTGGCGGCGTGGAGAGCATGAGCCGTGCGCCCTTCGTCATGCCCAAAGCCGAATCGGCCTTCAGCCGCGCGAACGCGGTCTACGACACCACCATCGGCTGGCGCTTCATCAACAAGCTGATGAAAGACAAGTACGGCGTGGACTCCATGCCCGAGACTGCCGAGAACGTGGCGGTGGACTTCAACATCGAGCGTGAAGCGCAGGACCTGATGGCGCTCAACAGCCAGTTGCGTGCGGTGGCTGCCATCGAGGCAGGCCACCTGGCGCGCGAGATCTGCGCCGTCACCATCCCGCAGAAGAAGGGGGATGCCATCGTGGTGGATACGGACGAGCACCCGCGCAAGACCAGCCTGGAAGCGCTGGCCAAGCTCAAGGGTGTGGTGCGCCCTGACGGCACGGTGACCGCCGGTAACGCCTCGGGCGTGAACGATGGCGCCTGTGCACTGATCCTGGCCGACGAAACCACTGCTGCCAGGAACGGCCTGACGCCGAAGGCCCGCGTTGTGGGTATGGCCACCGCAGGGGTAGCGCCACGCATCATGGGCATTGGCCCGGCCCCGGCCACGCAGAAGGTGCTGGCCCAGACCGGGTTGACGCTGGCACAGATGGACGTGATCGAGCTCAATGAAGCCTTTGCTGCGCAGGGCCTGGCGGTGCTGCGCCTGCTGGGGTTGCAAGACGATGACCCGCGCGTCAATGCCTGGGGCGGCGCCATTGCGCTGGGCCATCCGCTGGGAGCCTCGGGCGCGCGGCTGGCCACCACTGCCATCAACCGGTTGCACACCACCGGTGGCCGCTACGCGCTGTGCACCATGTGCATTGGCGTGGGGCAGGGCATTGCATTGATTCTCGAAAAAGTCTGATGTTTTAGGCCAGATCAGCGAGGGGGTCGGCGCTTCGAAAGCGTTGGGCCACCATATTGGAGGCGGGTGGCACCTCACCACTCGCCAGCAATAAATGGCGGTTCAAATGTTTTTCAGAGGCCACGAGGAGGCGGCGGTAGATTTCCTTGCACAGCATCCGTGCCTCTTGCCCCGGCCAGCTGTTGGGTAGCAAGACGTCGGGCAGTTCGGGGTCGCGCAGCAGCAGTCGGCGGAAATCATGGATCAGCAGCGTGCGGATCAGAAAGGCCTTTTCCTCGTCAATGCTCTCGTGCGGGGCTTGCCGAAGGGCGTCCACAATGGGTTGATAGCGTGCCACGAACCTGGTGTAAGACTCGGCCATGTGCTCCAGATTCCAGGCGGATTTGACGATGTCAGCATCGCTGGCCGACTGGCTCAACACTGGATTGGCTGCCAACAGGGGCATCAGCGAGGGCAGCAGGTTGGTCATGCCATCGCTACGCAGGGCGTCGAACACCAAACCCAGGTCTGCACCCGGATGGACGAAACAGGCTGGATTCAATTCGCCAAAGCCTTGCCAGTAAAAGGCACGGCGCAGGCGCTCGCGCTCCTGGGCCGCCAAATCGCCCACCACCATCACCAGCCGCCAGCGCCGGTCCCAGTTGGGGGCGTTCAGGGCGTAAATCTGGCTGGACGCTTCTTCAAACCGCTTTTGCCCTGAAGCGGTCAACATGTAATCGGTTCGGCGCCCCAGAGTTTGGGTTTGCAGCCATTCGTCCTTCACCAGACGGAACACCGTGGTGCGGATCAAGCGCTCGTTGACGTCCAGCGGACGCAGCAGGTTGATCAGTGACCCGAGCCAAATCTGGCCACCCCTGGGCAGGACCGCATCGCCAAATACCGAAACGATGAGCGACCCCGCCTTGACGCGGCTTTGCTGGCGAAAGTGGTTCAATCGCTCATCAAAGGTCTTCTCAACGGTGTTTTGTGTCATCGGGTCTGGCTGATGGCGTCCCAGCGGACTTCAGGGAAGGCAAATTATCCCCTCTTATAGCGCCGACTCACTTCAGCCAGCCCGGTGCCTTTAGCAATTTACATACCCAAATACGCGGCGCGAATTTGCTCGTTGTTGATCAGTTCATGCCCAGTGCCGGTCAGGGTGATTTCACCTGTTTCCAGAACGTAACCACGGTCTGCAATCGCCAAGGCGGTGAAGGCGTTCTGTTCCACCAGCAAGATGGTCATTCCCTCGCGCTTGAGGGCTTTGACCACGTTGAACACTTCCTCAACCAGCAAGGGGGCCAGGCCCATGGACGGCTCGTCCAGCAGCAGTAGCTTGGGGCGCCCCATCAAGGCGCGGCCGATGGCCAGCATCTGTTGCTGGCCACCCGACAAGGTGCCGGCTGGCAACTTGCGCTTTTCCTTCAGGATGGGGAACATGGCATAGACCCGTTCCAGATCTTGCGGCACCTGGTGTTTGGGTTGGGTGTAGGCGCCCAGGCGCAAATTGTCTTCAATCGACAAGGGCCCGAACACCTGGCGCCCTTCGGGGCTTTGGCAAATGCCACGGCGCATGCGTTGGTCGGCTCGAACCCGAGAGATGTCCTCGCCATCAAACCAGATTGCGCCACCGTTCATGGGTTGCACGCCCGACAGGGTGCGCAGGAATGTGGTTTTGCCTGCACCGTTCGCCCCTACCAGAGCCACGGTTTCACCGCGCCGAACTTCCAGGTTCAGCCCTTTGAGTGCCTTGATGCGGCCATAACTGCTTTCCAGCTCGGTCACCTTGAGCAGCACGTCGCCAACTGGCGGGGTGGCTGAACGGTCCAGAACGCCCCCGCTGTGGCCACCCAGCCCAACCGACTCTGGCGCCAAGCTCACCACACGGTGATAGAGCTCGCGGAACTCGGCCCGGGCTTGCGCACCAAACACCGGGTCCTCGTTGTCGGAGAACTTGGCGTCGATTTCCGCCCAGTCTTCTGCGGTCAGAATCTTGCGGGCCAGCGGCATGGCCTCGGTTTCTTCGGTGGTGATGTGTTTTTTCAGGCGCGCGGTGTAGTCGCGCAGAGACGCCACCAGACCTGCCTGTTGCCCGGAACGTGCTTTGGCGAATTCCTTGCGCAATTCGATCAGGTGGGTGCTGGCAAGGCGGTGGTCTGCCTCCAGCGCGTCGATCATGGGGCCCACGTCGGCGGACCGCAGGCGCATGAGGCGAAAGAGGTGGTCGTCTTCTTTCAGGTGGTGCGCGCGGTCGGCAAACTGCTCGATGTAGTCGAAGGCCGACTGGAAAAAAGCAGGGGCCACCGAAGCCCCGGCCTCGAGCTCGTTGGCCACCTGTTCCAGCGTCACCGCCATGCGCCAGAAGTTCTTGTGCTCGTCAGAAATGATGCGCAATGCTTCCATGTCTCTACCCTCAGGCGTGTGTGCCCAGATATGCTGCAATCACGTCGGGGTTCTTGCGGACCTCCGCGCCCGTGCCTTCGGTCAATTTCCGGCCATAGTCCAGCACCAGAATGCGGTCTGACAGGTTCATCACCATCTTCATGTCATGTTCCACGAGCACGACCGTGATGCCGGAATCGGCGATCTTGCGTATCAGGTGGTCCACCTCGATCGTCTCCTTCGGGTTTAGCCCGGCAGCGGGTTCGTCCAGGAAGATCATGCGGGGCTTCATGGCCAAGGCGCGTGCAATTTCCAACCGTTTGAGCACACCGTAAGACATCGCATCGGCGCGTGATTCGATGTGGTTTTCCAACCCGACAAAGCGCATCAGCTCGGCAGCTTCGGCGCGCAGTTCGCGGTCGCGGCTGCGCAGGCTGGGCCAGCGCAAGGCGGCTTTCAGAACGTTGCGGTCCAGCCGCAGGTGGGCACCCACCATCACGTTCTCGATGGCGCTCATGTTCATGCAGATCTGCAGGTTCTGGAACGTGCGCGCCATGCCGCGTTCTGCCAGCTCGTTGGGCGACTTGCCTTGGATGGCCTCGCCGTCCAGGCGAATCTCACCCGCGGTGGGTTTGTACACGCCGGTGATCAGGTTGAAGAGGGTGGTTTTACCGGCGCCGTTGGGCCCGATCACCGAATAGACGATGCCCGAGTCAATGCTGAATGACACGTTTTGAACCGCCTTGACACCTCCGAAATGAATGGACAGGTCTTTGACTTCCAGCAGTGCCATGCTCATTCCCCCTTACCAAACTTGGCTGCCAGCGTGGGGACCAGGCCCTTGGGCAGAAAGATCATGCACAGCATCAAGACCGCGCCAAACACCACGGTTTCCCAGCCTTCGAAGGTGGCCAGGGCTTGTGGCAAAGCCGTCAGCAGCACCGCGCCGACGATGGAGCCAAACACCGACGCCATGCCGCCCACCACCACCATGGTCACCAGTTCAATGGAGTGGAAGAAGTCGGCGAAATTGGGTGTGACGAAGCCCACGTAATGTGCCGTCACGCTGCCCATGATGCTGGCGAACACCGCCGACAGCACGAAGATCGCAACCTTGTAACGGACGATGTTCACCCCCACCACTTGTGACGCCACTTCCGACCCGTGCAAGGCGCGCAGCGCCCGGCCGAAAGGGGAGTCGATCATGTTGAGCGAAGCCCAGACACTGAAGGTGAGCAACAGTGCGACCACCCAGTACCAATGTTTGTCGCTGCTCAGCTCGAAGCCCAGGAGGCCTAGCGTCGGCACGGGCATGCCATCGGGGCCGCCGGTCCATTGCGCTTCGTTGCGCAGCGCGATGTTGATGATGATGCCCAGACCCAAGGTGGCCATGGCCAGATAGTTGCCCTTGAGTTTGAAAATTGGCTTGGCCACCACGCCCGCGATGACTGCCGTGGCCACTGCGCCCCCCGCCATGGCCAGCAAGGGGTGCCAGCCGTAGTGCGTGGGCAGGATGGCCGATGCGTAAGCGCCCAGGCCGAGGAAGCCGGCATGCCCCAGGCTGATCTGACCGGCAAAACCGATCAGCAGGTTCAACCCAATCACGATGATTGCGTTGATCGCCATGCGGATCGCCAGGTCCATGTAGTAGCTGTTGGGCAACACGAAAGGCAATGCAAGCAGTACGGCCACCACCAAGCCCAGGCCAATGTATGTGTTTTTTTGCATGATGGTCACACCCGATCGGTCGATTTGCCACCGAACAGACCGCGCGGCATGAAAAACAGAATGAAGAGAATCAGCACAAACGGCACGGCGTCTTTGTAGGCCGACGAGATGTAGCCAGCGCCCATGGCTTCGAGCACGCCCACGAGCAAGCCACCGAGCACCGCCCCCAGGCCGTTGCCCAGGCCGCCCACCACCGCGGCCACAAAGCCCTTGAGACCGAGCATGATGCCGACGTCGTAGGACGTCATGGTGATGGGGGTGAGCAGAATGCCGCCCAGCGCGCCCAGACCTGCCGACATGGCAAAGCTCATGAACAACACCCAGTTGGTGTTGATTCCCACCAGCTCAGCCGCAGTGCGGTTGAACGATGTCGCCAGCATGGCTTTGCCAGTGAGTGTGCGGCCGAAGAAGTACCACAGGGCCACCACAACCAGAGCGGTCACACCCAGAATCCACAAGCTTTGCGTCATGAGGGTGGCGCCAAGGATTTGAATCGGAACGTCACCCGAGAAGGCCGGGAGGCTGTGCGTGCCTTTGCCCAGCCAGACCTGGATCAAACCGCGGATCACCAGCGATGCGCCAATGGTGATGATGATGAGCGACACGGTTTCTGCGCCCTTGACGGGTTCGATGGCCACTTTTTCCATCACCACCCCAACGATGGCTGGAATGGCCACGGCCAGCAGAACCACCACTGGCAGCGGCAGGCCCATCTGGGCGAAGAGCACCGCCAGCATGCCGCCCAGCATGATGAATTCGCCTTGCGCGAAGTTGATCACGTTGCTGGCGTTGTAGATCAGCGTGAACCCCAGCGCTGCTAGCGCGTAGGTGGCGCCCACGGTCACACCTGAGAACAGGAATTGCAGGAACTGGGCCAGCATCAACGTATCCCCCGGGCGAGGTTATGGACGGCAAGCTTGCCGTGAGGCTGTATGGGCATTTGGCGTTTCCGTGACGGTTGAAGTTGCAAAGTGAGGTAGCGCAGGCGGTGCCCTCGCGCTCGTCCGGGGAGGGGGTGTGGCGCTGCACAGCACTTCTTATGTATTACTTATTATGTTCAAAAAACAAAAATAAAGTATCTGTTTTTGTTCTTCGCAACAAAAACCTAGGGTAAGTACTGATTTTTTGCTGTGGTGTTTCCCCCGGTTTGACGCCTTTGTCGGCTGATTATTGAGCGTAGATAAGGGAAAACCCGAAGATTTCTCGTGGTTTGTTTACGATACATTATTTTCGGTTGAGCGATGAAAATATGTAATACGTCTATCTGGCTCATCTGCCGTGCCAAACCCTCACCAACTGTTTCCCTGGAGCTTCTGAATGTCTCATCCACTGTTTGAAAAGCATGCGGCCACCATCGAGGGAGCGATGCGCGCGATCGCTACCCGTGGTTACTGGTCGCCTTACAGCGAGATGCCCAGTCCCAAGGTGTACGGTGAGACTGCTGCGGCCGATGGCAAGGCAGCTTTTGAGGCACATCTGGGTAAGAACTTTGACCTGGACCAGCCTGGCCAGTGTGGGTGGGGCGGCAAAGAGAGTTCGCCCTACGGCATTGCGCTGGACGTGCGTTATCCCGTTTGCGACCCGCAGGTGCTGGTCGACGCCGGTCAAGCTGCCATGAAAGGTTGGCAGGCAGTGGGTGCCGTCGGCCGCGTTGGCATCTGCCTCGAAATTCTGGATCGCATTTACAAGCAGAGCTTTGAGATGGGCCATGCCGTGATGGCAACCACTGGCCAAGGCTGGATGATGGCCTTCCAGGCGGGCGCTGCACACGCGCTGGACCGTGGTCTGGAGTCGGTTGCCTATGCCTGGCGCGAACAGAGTTTTGTGCCCGCAGAGTCACATTGGGAAAAGCCACAAGGCAAGAACCCCGCCTTGGTGATGAAAAAGCACTACGAGATTGTCGGCCGCGGCGTAGGTCTGGTGATCGGTTGCGGCACCTTCCCGACCTGGAACACTTACCCCGGCCTGTTCGCTGCACTGGCCACCGGCAATGCCGTGATCGTGAAGCCGCACAGCAACGCGATCCTGCCTGCCGCGATCACCGTGCGTACCATTCGCGCCGTGCTGGCAGAAAACGGCATCGACCCCAATCTGGTCACGCTGTGCGTGGCGGAACAACGCAGCGCCACGCAGGCGTTGGCCACCCACCCAGCGGTCAAGTCGGTGGACTTCACGGGCAGCAACGTCTTCGGCCAGTGGCTGATCGACCACTGCAAGCAGGCACAGGTTTATGCCGAACTCGCCGGTGTCAACAACGTCGTGATCGAATCGACCGACAACTACAAGGCGATGCTGGGCAACCTGGCGTTCACGCTCTCGCTCTACTCGGGTCAGATGTGCACCACAACCCAGGTCATCATCGTGCCAGCGGACGGCATCGAGACCGATCAGGGCCACAAGAGCTATGACGAGGTCTGCAACGACCTCGCCGCCGCCGTGCAGAAGTTCCTCTCCAAGCCCGAGGTCGCCTGCGCGGTGTTGGGCGCCATTCAGTCTGGCGCAACGCTGGACCGCATTGAAGAGGCCTGTAGCGGCAGCCTGGGTCGAGTCGTGCTTGCCTCCACCGCGCTCGACAACCCCGAATTTCCCGGCGCGAAAGTGCGCACCCCGGTGTTGCTGGCTGTGGATGCTTCCGACGAAGCGGCTTACATGGAAGAGCGCTTTGGTCCGATTTCTTTTGTCGTCAAGGCGGCCGACGGCGCTGCGGCGATTGCGTTGTCCGAGCGCATTGTCAACACCCACGGCGCACTGACCGTCGGCCTCTATTCGACCAAGCAGCACGTCATCGACGCGATGACCGAGGCCAGCTGGCGCGGCAAGGTGGCGCTGTCCATCAACCTGACCGGTGGTGTTTTTGTCAACCAGTCGTCGGCTTATTCCGACTACCACGGCACCGGCGGCAACCCCTCGGCCAACGCGTCTTACGCAGACTCGGCCTTTGTGGCCAACCGCTTCCGTGTCGTGCAACGCCGCTACCACGTCTGAAAGGGGCTGAGTCAGATGAGCTACCAACACATTCGGTTTGACATCAGTGGCGGCGGCCTGGCTCGCCTGACGCTGAACCGTCCGGACAAGATGAACAGCCTGAACGCCGAAATGCACGCCGAGTTGCGCGATGCGCTCGACGCCATTCAGGTCAACCCGGCGGTGCGGGTGCTGGTGCTCACTGGCGCTGGCCGGGGTTTTTGTGCCGGTCAAGACTTGGCCGACGCAGAAGTGCGCTTTGTGCCCGGCGAAACCCCGCCCGACCTTGGTGATGTGGTCGAGCGCCACTACAAGCCATTGATCCTCAAGCTGGCCAACCTGCGAGTGCCCGTGATTGCTGCGGTCAATGGCATAGCGGCCGGTGCGGGCGCCAGCCTGGCCTTGGCTTGCGACATGGTGGTGGCCACCGAATCGGCCGCTTTCATGTTGCCTTTCGCCAAGATCGGCCTGATTCCGGACACGGCGTGTTCATGGATCGTTCCTCAGCGTTTGGGTCATGCGCGCGCGCTCGGCCTGGCCATGACCGGGAACAAACTTCCCGCCAGGCAGGCCGCCGAATGGGGCTTGATCTGGCAGTCGGTGGCCGATGCCGAGTTTTCTGCAACGGTAGATGCCTTGGCAAACCAGTTGGCCGTGATGCCGACCCGCGCGCTGGTGCGCACGCGCCAAGCCATGCAGGCCGCCAACGCCAACACCCTGGAGCAGCAGTTGACGCTGGAGGGGTTGTACATGCGCGAACTCGGCCGCAGTGCCGATTACGTCGAGGGCGTATCGGCTTTCCTGGAAAAGCGCACCCCCCAATTCAAAGGGCAATGAGATGCCAAACGCCAATGAACAGCTCTCCGCGGCCAGCCCTCAGGCCCTGGCCGACGCTGCTGCCGAAGCCATGTGGTCGCGTGACCGCGCCGCCCACGCCTTGGGCATGGAGCGTACCGAAGTCGCGCCTGGCCGAGCCACATTGCGCATGCGTGTGCGGCCTGACATGGTCAACGGCCACCACATCTGCCACGGCGGCCTGATTTTCACGCTGGCCGACACCGCTTTTGCTTACGCCTGCAACAGCTACAACCTCAACACCGTGGCTTCGGCTTGCCACATCGACTTTCTGGCCCCTGGCCGAGAGGGTGACTTGCTGGAAGCTCAAGCGGTCGAGCGATCGGCATCCGGGCGCACCGGCGTTTATGACGTGACGGTCAGCGTCGTCGGGGGACAAACCATTGCCCTGTTCCGTGGCAAGAGCTACCGCATCAAAGGTGAAGTGACGGCGAGCTTTGCCGACCAGGACTGAATCCGCGATCTACCCGCTTACTTAGATAGAGACAGAGGACCTTATGCCCGTTAAAGAAATCCGCCCCGGCGATCTGGAGCCGATAGAGACCGCCAGCCGTGACGAGATTGCAGCGCTTCAACTCGAACGCCTGAAGTGGTCTTTGCGTCACAGCTACGACAACGTCGCACCCTACCGCGCCAAATGCGAAGCCAAGGGTGTGCACCCGGACGACCTCAAGACGCTGGCCGATTTGTCCAAGTTCCCCTTCATGACGAAGCTGGACCTGCGCGACAACTATCCGTTCGGACTGTTCGCCGTGCCGCGCGATCGCGTTGCACGCTTGCACGCATCCAGTGGCACCACTGGCAAATCGGTGGTGGTGGGTTACACAAAGCGCGATCTGGACAACTGGGCAGACCTGGTTGCCCGTTCCCTGCGTGCTGCAGGCGTGCGCGCCGGTGACATGGTGCACAACGCCTACGGTTACGGCATGTTCACTGGCGGCCTGGGCGCTCACTACGGTATTGAGCGCTTGGGTTGCACCGCCGTGCCAATGTCTGGCGGGCAGACCGAGAAGCAAGTTCAGCAGATCATCGACTTCAAACCCGATGCGATCATGGTCACGCCCTCTTATTCGCTGGTGATCGCCGAGGAGTTCGAGCGTCAGGGTATTGCGCCAGAAGACATTTCACTCAAGGTGGGCATCTTTGGTGCCGAGCCCTGGGGTGAGGGCATGCGCACCGAGATTGAACGCAAGCTCGGCATCGACGCGATCGACATCTATGGCCTCACGGAAGTCATGGGGCCTGGCGTGGCCTGCGAGTGCATTGAGTCGAAGGACGGTCCGGTGATCTGGGAAGATCACTTCTATCCCGAAATCATCGATCCTGAAACCGGTGAAGTGCTGCCGGACGGCTCTGAAGGCGAACTCGTCTTCACCTCTTTGACCAAGGAGGCTTTCCCGGTCATTCGCTACCGCACCCGCGACCTGACCCGCCTGCTGCCGCCGACTTCGCGCAGCTTCCGTCGCATCGGCAAGATCACTGGCCGCTCCGATGACATGCTGATCGTTCGTGGCGTCAACGTGTTTCCGACCCAGGTCGAGGAACAAATCTTGCGCGACCCCAGGCTGTCTGGCAATTACCAGATTTTGTTGACTCGCGACGGTCACCTCGACAACGTGGAAATCCGCTGCGAATTGCAGCGTTCGCTGACGGGCAAGCTTGGCGCAGGCGAAGTCCAGCAGATCGCCAAAGAACTGCAGCACCACATCAAAACCATCATTGGTATTTCAACCAAGGTGGTGGTCATGGATGCGGACGCCCTTCCGCGAACACTGACCGGCAAAGCGCGTCGCGTTTTCGACGAACGCCCTAAACAACTCTGATTGCACCAGACGCATTGGCTTAGGCCAAGGCATTGCCATCGTGATCGAGCGCGTTTGAACCCCTTTTTTCACTAGGAGACGTCAATGAAATTCAGCATGAAAAAAATCGTTGTAGGTGCTGCCCTGGCAGTGAGCACTCTGGCCGCCATGGCCGCCGATCCGATCAGGATCGGGTCTGTGCTGTCGGTGACCGGCCCCGCGGCCTTCCTGGGTGACCCAGAACTCAAGACCCTGCAACTGTATGTTGAGGAACTGAACAAAAAGGGGGGCGTTCTCGGCCGCCAACTTGAACTGGTGCACTACGACGATGGCAGTGATGCCAACAAGGCAAACAGCTTTACCAAGCGCCTGATTGAGGATGACAAGGTGGACGTCATCATCGGTGGCACCACGACTGGCGCGACGATGTCCATGGTGCCGCTGGTGACCAAGGCTGAAGTGGCCTTCATTTCGCTGGCTGGCGCGGTGACGGTGATCGAACCCGTGAAGAAGTGGGTGTTCAAGACGCCTCACACCGACCGGATGGCGGCTGAAAAGGTGTTTGAGGACATGAAAAAGCGTGGCCTGAGCAAGGTGGCTTTGCTGTCCGAGACGTCAGGCTTTGGCCAGTCAGGCAAGAAGGAAACCGAAGCAGTCGCTGGCAAGTACGGCATCACCTTGGTGGCCAACGAAACCTACGGCCCGAAAGACACCGACATGAGCCCGCAGCTGACCAAGATCAAGAACACCGCTGGCGTGCAGGCAGTGTTCGTGTTCGGTCTTGGCCAAGGCCCGGCCATCGTGACCAAGAACTACAAACAGTTGGCCATCAATCTGCCGTTGTACCAGTCGCATGGTGTGGCCTCTGACGAGTTCCTCAAGCTGACCGGTGCTGCTGCTGAAGGTGTCCGTCTGCCTTCGCCCGCACAGCTGATTCCTGACCAACTGCCTGCCAACGACCCGCAGGCACCAGTCGTGGCCAGCTACGAAAAAACCTACAAGGCACGCTACAAGGAAGACGTGTCCACCTTTGGTGGCTACGCCTACGACGCTTTGATGCTGACCGTCGATGCCATCAAGCGCGCCAATGGTACCGATCGCGCCAAGGTGCGCGACGCCCTGGAAGCCACAAAGGGCTTTGTCGCCACCAGCGGCACTTTCAACATGTCCCCCACCGACCACATGGGCTTGAACCTGTCGGCCTTCCGCATGCTGGAAGTGAAGGGCGGGCAGTGGTCCTTGGCTCAGTGATTCCCCATTGGGGGGACTGATCCTCGCCGTTTTGTATTCGGGAAAGGAATAACAGCATGTACACGCAATCATTCAGCGTTTCTGACGAACCAGGGCAGAAGCAGCCCACGCCGATCGCACACAAGGAGCCGGCCGAATTGATGGCCAAGTTCGATGCGCGCATCGACGCCGATGGCCGCATCGAGCCCCAGGACTGGATGCCCGAGGCCTACCGCAAGACCTTGGTGCGCCAGATCAGCCAGCACGCCCACAGTGAGATCGTGGGCATGCTGCCCGAAGGCAACTGGATCAGCCGCGCCCCCAGCTTGAAGCGCAAGGCCATCCTGATCGCCAAGGTGCAGGACGAGGGTGGCCATGGCTTGTACCTGTACAGCGCTGCCGAGACCCTGGGCACCAGCCGTGACCAGATGCTCGAAGCCCTGCACAGCGGCAAGGCCAAGTACAGCTCCATCTTCAACTATCCAACCCTGAACTGGGCCGACGTGGGCGTGATCGGCTGGCTGGTTGACGGCGCTGCCATCATGAATCAGGTGCCTCTGTGCCGCTGCAGCTACGGCCCCTACGCCCGTGCCATGGTGCGCGTGTGCAAGGAAGAATCCTTCCACCAGCGCCAAGGCTACGAAGCCCTTCTGGTGATGATGAGGGGTACCGATGAGCAAAAGGCCATGGTGCAGGATGCCGTCAACCGCTGGTGGTGGAAGTGCCTGGCCATGTTCGGGCCGCCGGATGCCGACAGCCCGAACAGCGCGCAAGGCATGCGCTGGGGTATCAAACGCATCAGCAATGACGACCTGCGGCAGAAGTTTGTCGATGCCACCGTGCCGCAAGCCAAGGTGCTGGGTGTGACCCTGCCCGACCCCGACCTCAAGTGGAACGAGGAACGCGGTCACTACGACTACGGCCAGATCGACTGGGACGAGTTCTGGCAAACCGTCAACGGCCATGGCCCATGCAACAAGGAGCGCCTGTCCACCCGCGTGAAGGCGCACAACGACGGCCAGTGGGTTCGCGACGCCGCCTTGGCCCACGCTCGCAAGCAACAACAACGTGCAATGAAGGAAGCAGCATGACCACCGCACTCAAAGAATGGCCCCTCTGGGAAGTGTTTGTTCGCAGCAAGCAAGGTTTGGAGCACAAACATTGCGGCAGCCTGCACGCCAGCGACGCACAGCACGCACTTGAAATGGCGCGTGATGTGTACACCCGCCGTCAGGAAGGCGTGAGCATCTGGGTGATTCCTTCGGCTCAAATCACCGCCAGCAATCCGGACGACAAAGGTGAGTTGTTTGACCCGGCGGCCGACAAGATCTACCGCCATCCGACTTTCTACGACATTCCGGAAGAAGTGGGGCACATGTGATGAGCGCAACAGCGAACTACCTGCTGCACCTGGCGGATAACGCCGTCGTGCTGGGCCAGCGCAACGCCGAATGGTGTGGTCACGGCCCGGTGATTGAAGAAGACATCGCTCTGGCCAACGTGAGCCTGGACCTGATCGGTCAGGCCCGCTTGCTGTACCAGCAGGCCGCAACCTTGCTGGGCAATGGCGCCACCGAAGACCGCTTGGCCTATTTCCGTGATTCCCAGGACTTTCGGAACTACACACTGCTGGAGCTGCCGCACCACAGCGCGCTCGTGGGTTACGCCAAGACCGACCTCGACTACGGCACCACCATTGTGCGCAACTTCCTCTACAGCGCCTTGATGGTGTTGGTATGGGAAGCGCTGCAGCAATCAAAGGACGAGCAGCTGGCCGCGATCGCCGCCAAGTCACTCAAGGAGGTGCGTTACCACCTGCGCCACTCACGCGACTGGCTGGTGCGTCTGGGTGACGGTACCGACGAGTCGCACGCCCGCGTTCAGGCCGCGCTGGACCACCTGATGCCTTACACACAGGAGTTCTGGACCGGCAGCAGCGTGGAGGCCGAGGCCGTGGCTGCTGGCGTCGGCGTTGACGTGGCCACCTTGCGCGCCCAGTGGGATGCGCTGGTGGACGACGCATTGGCCGAAGCCACCTTGGTGCGTTCCTCCGCTGAGGGGTACGTTACCCAAGGCAAGAACGGCGTGCATTCCGAGCACCTGAGCTTCTTGTTGACCGAGATGCAGGGTCTGGCACGCGCTCACCCCAACGCCAGTTGGTAACACCATGAATGCTGTCGCTACACCTGAGGATGCCGTTCGTGCGGCCTGGGCTGCTCTCGAATCGCTGGCCGATCCGGAAATCCCGGTCGTCTCACTGCGCGAACTCGGCATTTTGCGGGATGTGCGACACGGCGCGGATGGGTTGGAGGTGGTTATCACTCCTACCTACAGTGGTTGTCCGGCCATGGGCCAGATAGAAGACGATGTTCGAGCCACGCTGCAGGCCCATGGGCTGCAAGCCCGGGTGGTGACGCAGCTGGCCCCGGCTTGGACGACCGACTGGATGACCGACGAGGCCAAAGACAAGTTGCGAGCCTACGGCATTGCCCCACCACAGCAGCGTTGTGCCACGGGTCGGGCTGAAGGTGAGAGCGTGCTGCGCTTTGTGCGTCAAGTCGGCCACCCCCCCACTGCTGTTGTTTGCCCGCATTGTGGTTCCAGCCACACGGTCGAGTCGTCGCATTTTGGCTCCACCGCCTGCAAGGCGCTCTACAAGTGTCTCGATTGCAGTGAACCCTTTGATTATTTCAAGCCGTATTGAATCCATTCGGAGACACCATGTCTGCCCCTCGCTTCCACGAACTCAAAGTTAAACGCGTCAACCCCGAAGCCGCAGGCTCTGTCGCGATCGCGTTCGACGTTCCCGCCGATGCCCGCGAAGCTTTCCGCTTCGAGCCAGGCCAGTTTCTGACCCTGCGCGCTCAGATCAATGGACAAGATGTGCGCCGCAACTACTCGATCAGCAGCGCCAGAAGCCAGTTTCTGAAACATGGTGAACTTGAGGTGGGCATTCGCCCGGTGGAAGGCGGCGTCTTTTCCAACTGGGCAGCGACCGCTGTGAAGGCGGGCGACACCTTGAGCGTCATGCCGCCCGAAGGCCGCTTCACGGTCAAAAAGCAACGCGCCATCCACCGTGTAGGTTTTGCTGCGGGTTCTGGCATCACGCCCATTTTGTCGATTGCCGCAAGCACACTGGAAGAGCAGCCTGAATCCAAGTTCACCCTGGTCTACGGCAACCGCCGTATGTCCAGCGTGATGTTCAACGAGGCACTGCAGGATTTGAAGGACCGTTTTGCCAATCGCTTCACCATGATTCACGTTTTGTCGCGTCAGGCGCAAGAAGTGGATCTGTTGCAAGGCCGTATCGATGGCGACAAGGTGCGGGCTATTGTTGAGTCCTTGCTGCCCGCCAAGAGCATGGACGAAGTGTTCATTTGCGGCCCGGAAGCCATGATTGAGGCGACCGAAAAAGCGTTGGTTGATGCCGGTGTGCCCGCCAACCGTGTCTACAGCGAACGTTTTGCTGCTTCGGCTGCCCAGGCGGCCAAGGTGCAGGCTGATACCGATGCGGCAGCGAACAAGTCCGCCACCGCCAAGAACATTCACATGACCGTGGTACTTGACGGCAAGGAGCATGACATTGCTGTTGGTGCGGATGAGCACTTGCTTGATGCCGCACTGAATGCTGGCCTGGACCTGCCTTTTTCTTGCAAAGCCGGTGTTTGCTGCACTTGCCGTTGCAAGGTGGTGGACGGCAGTGCCACGATGGACAAGAACTACACGCTGGAGGCCGATGAGGTGGCTCAGGGCTACGTGCTGAGCTGCCAGGCGCGCGCCGCTACGCAAAAGCTGGTACTCAGTTTCGACCACCGTTGAACATCGGCCACCGCCAGAACAAAGCCCAAGTGATTCATTACTTGGGCTTTTTCTTGGTCTGTTGACTTCAGCCGCCTCTTGCAGGGGAGGAGATCAGAAAGTCAAACGCCTCCGTCAGCAGCAGTGTTGCGCCGTCTCGCGTGTAGGTGCACCGTCTCGCCGGCCTTTTGAGCGGCCCTTCTGGAAAGCCACTCAGGGTCTTGAGATCCATCAGCCCAAGCTCCAGTGGGCCGCGCTGCAGGCCAGGCAGTTGAAAAAGCAGTTCGCCCAGTGGCCTTTCCCCCAAGGCTGACAGGTCATGCCAGGGGTTGCCTGGGCCCCAATGCGGGACGACAGTGCGGGCATGCACCAGCAACTGTTCGGCGGCATGCAGGCGCACTTCGCGCACCCAGCACATGCTGTTGGGGTGCAGCCCCAGCCGAAGACATTCTTCTGGGTATGGTGTGTCCCGCCCCTCATATACCAACCGCACACGAGTGCCAGGCCAGCGATGTTTCAGGCGCGCGGTGATGGACCCAGCCTCCAGCAGCCAACTCTGGGCTTCGACCGAGGGGGCCACCTTTTCAATCTGGTCTGCGAGGACCCAATGTGTGCATGCATTCATCGTCAGCTGCGAATGGTAGTCGCCCCGGCGCCTGTCTTTGGCGTCGGGCTGCAGCACTGCAGGCTTGCCAATTTTTGCCGTCAACGGTAAAATAATAAGTACACTGATGATGTGTATACACTATTTGTTGCGATAGCAATCCCTTAGGAGTCCATTTCCATGCGTACCGAACTTAAACTGGCTGTGTTGGCCGCTGCCGTGGCCCTGGCTGCCTGCGGCAAGAAGGAAGAAAATGCTGCGCCTGCGGATGCCGCAGCGGGCGATTCTCTGGTCGTGAAGATTGGCCACGTTGGCGCCACCAGCGGTGCGGTGGCCCACCTGGGCAAGGACAACGAGAACGGCGCCCGCCTGGCTGTGGAGGAACTGAACGCGGCTGGCGTGAAGATTGGCGACAAGACCGCCCGTTTTGAACTGCTGGCCGAAGACGATGCTGCCGACCCCAAGCAGGCTGTGGCAGCCGCGCAGAAGCTGGTGGATGCCAAGGTGAATGGTGTGGTGGGGCACCTCACGTCGGGGGCGACGCTGCCCGCTTCGGTGGTTTACAACGACGCTGGCATCCCGCAGATCACGCCTTCTTCCACGAACCCGAAATTCACGCGCCAGGGCTTTGCAGGCGCTTTCCGTCTGGTGGCTGACGACACCAAGCAAGGCGGCGCCATGGGCCGCTATGTGGTGCAGACCCTGCAGGCCAAGACGGTGGCCGTGATTGACGACCGTACGGCTTATGGCCAGGGCTTGGCGGAAGAGTTTGAAAAATCGGCCAAGGCCGCAGGTGCCGAGGTGGTGGGGCGCGAGTTCACCAACGACAAGGCGACCGATTTCAACGCCATCCTGACCACCATCAAAGCCAAGAAGCCCGATGTGGTCTTCTTTGGCGGCATGGACGCTGTGGCTGGCCCGATGTTGCGCCAGATGAAGTCCCTGGGCTTTACCTCGAAGCTGGTGGGCGGCGATGGCCTTTGCACTGCAGAGATGATTACCCTGTCTGCAGATGCGCTGGGTGACGAGCAGGTGTTCTGTGTGGAGGCCGGTGGTGTGGACGGCGACGAAGTTGCAGCGAACGAGAAGTTCCGCGCCGACTTCAAGGCCAAATACGGTGTTGAAGTGCAAGCCTACGCTGGTTACGCCTACGACGGCGTGAAACTGCTCGCTGCTGCCATGCAAGCCGCAGGCTCGGTTGAACCAAAGCAGTATCTGCCTGCACTCAAGGCTATCCAGTACCAGGGGGCGTCTGGCAAGGTGGCGTTTGACGAAAAAGGCGATCGCCAGAACGCTGCGCTGACGCTCTACACGTTCAAGGCTGGAAAGCGTGCCCAGTTGGCAGTGATTCGCTGAGCGCGCAAATTGAACTGACGCTGCCTTTCATGGGTTGCAGCTGGAGCAATGTCTTGGCTCCGCTGCGGCCATGTCCGTGCGTTGCCTCAGGGATTTTTCTGGGCATCGCGTGCATGCCCACAATTCGCTGAGGTAAACGGCGGTGGGTTTGCCGCAATCAGAACAAGGCAGCCCTGGCTGCCGTTCTGTGATCCAGAAACCCGGTGCGTCGCAGGCGGGGCAGTGTGAGCGGAGGCGCTGCAGCAGATCGTTGGCGGCCTGCTCAATGTGTTTCATTCGGCTGGGGTTGGCGAATGCCCGCAGGTCCATTTCAACAAAGACCTGGCCACGGCTTGACTGACCCTGGCATTCATCGAAACTCGCTCTCAGCTGTTCCCAGTCCGAGATGCCTTTGTGGATGCGCGGGTCTGTCTGGCCATCGGGGCGCAAGACGAGCAGGTGATCTGGAAACCCCTGGCGTGCGGCAAACGCCTGAACTTCTGCCCATTCGCCGCTGAGCAGGTGCTCACTGTTTGCCGGGCCCTGGGCCATGCCGACGACCTCGATGCCGAGCGCGTCGTCTATCCACACCAGGATTTCGATATTCCATGGGAACATGCCCGTGAAGGGGTCAGGGCCGAAGCTGCCTTCGCTGGCCAGTCCCAGTGGCAGCCCGGATAGTTCCATGCCCTTGCGGGCCTTGAGCCGCGCTGCGGCAAGCTGTGTGCCTGGCCTGGCAACTTCGCCGGTGAACGTGCCCAGCGTGTCGGTATCAAACCCTTGCACGTGGGCGACGACACACCCCAGGCCTGGTTCCAGCACCGGAGCCACCACACGCTCTTTCCCGTGCTGAGTCAAAAAAGCCACTTGGCGGTTGGCATAGGCAGTGGTTCGCGTCATCGCTCTTCCTTTACAAGCGTTGCGCGCCATTTTCCCTGTACCTTGATGATCGCGTTCGAACCCGGGTCATGATCAGAAACCTGGAGATTGCTGCTGCGTACGACATTGCGGTTGATACCACTGGCTCAGAGCGCGCAAAAGCTCCATACTGCGTGCATTGGAGTCGCAGATCTGATTCCCTGGCCAAGCAGATTTCTCATACGTGGTTCTGTCATGTCCTACCAGCTCTCCGCCACGCTTCTGGACTCCTTGGGAATAGCCATGTGCGTCTTCGATGCCGAAGACCGGGTGGTGGTTTGGAATGAATGCTTCCTGAAGTTCTTCCCTGAGCACGCAGACCACATTCATGTGGGTGAGTCCTACGCTGACAACCTGCGGCGCTTTTATTCGCTGCGCCTGCCTGCGGAGGAGCGCGGGAACATCGAACGCTACATTCGCGATGGCATCCGCCGACACCGTGAGCAGACCCGGGCCTACACATTCGTTCACCGTGGGCGAAAGCTGCGCGTGGCGGCTACCCCACAGCCCAATGGTGACCGGGTGCGGGTCTGGCTTGATCTGTCGAACAACGAAACGGGCCAGTGGGTGCCGGAGCTTCCCCCGGGTGAGGTTGGCCATAGGGGGGCCAATCCCGTTCCCGAGACATTACGCGTTTTCGAGCAACTGACCGACGGCGTTGCCGTGCATGACGCGGCCGGGCAGATTGTCTTCGTCAACGACAGGTTCTTGGAGATGTACCGCTTGCGCGGCCCGGAAGATGCGTTTGGCAAGACGTTTGACGCGCTGGTTGCCGAATGCTGGCAGCGCTGCCAGGACGAGGCCGAATGTAGCCAGGCGCAGGACAACAACGCTGCGTTGCGCGACAGCCTGCAGTTCTCGAACGTGCCGTTTGAGATTGTGTTGCCGGGACACCGCTGGGTCAGGGTCACGGTCAGTGCCACCCAGGGCGAGCAGGCTTGCAGCATCCACACCGACATCAGCCGTGAAAAGCACACCGTGGCCGAAATGCGTCTGCTCACCGAGCAGTTGCGGCATGAGAGCCACCGCGATGCGCTGACCGGCTTGCTGAACCGGCGGGGGCTGATGCCGCTGCTGCAAGAGGCGTCATCAAGCTTGAGCGACCACAGTCTGCTGTTCATTGACCTGGACGGCTTCAAGGCGGTGAACGATCACGCAGGGCACGCCAAGGGCGACACGGTGCTGTGTCAGGTGGCATCCACGCTGCAGGGGGCCGTTCGCAGTATCGACACTGTTGCCCGCCTGGGGGGTGACGAGTTCGTCCTGCTGCTCAGAGGCTGCGACGAAAGACAGGCGGTTGCGGTGGCGCAGAAGATTGTGGACGTGGTTGCTGCGAACTCGTTTGTGGTGAGTGGCCAGGCGTTTCCCATGGGGGCCAGCATTGGCGTCAGGACGTTCAGTGGCGCCGCTGACGACACGGACGTGCTGCTCCACGATGCTGACTCGGCCTGCTACCAGGCCACGCGGCACGGGCGGGGGCGGGTGGTGGTGTTTGGGGCGTCACATCGACCTTGAATTTGTAACTGTTGGTTACCTCTGGGTAGACAAGCTGGAAGCATTCCTCGCAAAATGACTCGAGGTGACCCGCATACATCACGAACATATCGACCCACAGGCGGGTGCGTGGAGATGTCCGCGCGGTCTTGACCGTTGTCAGCGAGATACGCAATCCGCGAGGGGGATATGTCAACAGGTCCGGACGGTGAACAGGTCAACGTCAACACCCTGTTTCAACAAGCCGAAGCGCAATTGACCGGTCAGCCACAGGCTGCTAGGGCGTTTTTGCGTGCGGGTTTTGCTGAACTGAAGGGTAACCCTGGCGTGGCGCTGCCTGACGTGCAACCGCAGGTGCTTGCACGGCTGTGCGCGGTGGCACTGGCGGCGGGCATTGAGCCGGACGTGGTGCGGAACGTCATTCGGCAGCACGGATTGACTGCGCCGGACGCTGCGGCCTCCTTGTACTGGCCATGGCCGGTGCGGGTGCACACGCTGGGGCGCTTTGCGGTGTTCTGCGATGACGAGCCTCTTACGTTCAACGGCAAGTCGCCGCGCAAGGCACTGGAATTGCTCCAGGCGCTGATTGCACATGGCGGGCGTGAGGTGCACACGTCTGTGTTGATGCAGAGCCTGTGGCCGGAGGAAAGCAGCAGCAACCTGCGCAATCTGTTCGACAACACCCTGCACCGTTTGCGCAAGCTGCTGGGCCCGGCCAACGTGTTGCATGTGGCCAATGCCAAGCTCACCCTGGACCCCACTCTGTGCTGGGTGGATGCCTGGACCTTCAACCGCCTGACGGCACCCTGTGCCGCGGCCGTGTCCGACGGTGAGCGCGGCCGCCCGGTGCTGGACGAGTCGGAGGCCCGGGCCGCCTTGCGGCTGTACACGGGCCATTTTTTGCAGTCGGAGACCGAGGAACCCTGGTCCTTGCCCTACCGCGACCGGCTGCGCAACCGCTTTCACCGCCTGGTGCGCGCCCTGGGCGAACGTCTGGAGCAGACCCAGCAGTGGGAGGCTGCGGCTGAGGTGTACGAGCGCGGGCTGGAAATCGACAACCTGGCCGAGGCCTTCTATCAGCACCTCATGGCCTGCCACCAGCACATGGGCGAACACGCCGAAGCACTGTGTGTGTACCGCCGCTGCAAGGAGTTGCTGTCCATCGTGCTGGGGGTGGCGCCTTCGCCCCGCACCGAAAAGCTGCGGCAGGTTTCCCTGGCCGTGGTGCCCTGAACCGTCCGTCGCCCGGCCACCCGGGGAAAGTGGCGACTTTTTCAATTTCTACGTGATCTCTAGGTGCGGTCTGCCTAGCATGGCCTGCATTTCCGCGTCGCGGCGGAGGCGGCCTGCATTTCCCTGCAAGCTCCCGTTGCGACCGGCCAGTGGAGAGCAGCATGGAATCCCTAGGTCAGTCCCACAGGTCCGCCACTCAGAACAGGCGCTCGCTCATTCCCTCGGCCCTGCAGCCCAGCAAGCTGTGGTCGCGCTTGCAGGACGGCTACAGCCAGTGGCGCGACAAGCGTGTGGCCGCCGTGCATGCGGCGGACCTGGACGCCCATGGCCGCCCAGCCGCGCGTGTGCGCATGCGGATGAGAAGCAGGGCGCGGCATGGGCAGGGTTTTGGCCTGGAGGCGGTGGAGCCCCGGCTGCTGTTGTCGGCAGACCTGTCTTATACGGCGGTGGCGGACAGCGACTTCACCTTGCGCTTCGACGACGGCACAGAGATGGTGCAATTGGTGGATTCCGCCGACTACCTGCAGGTTCACTCGTCCGCCGACCTGGCCAGCATTCTTGGCGACGACGGCCAGATCGACCTCACCTTGGACACGGCGGGCTATGGGGTGACATTGCACCTGGACACCAGCCTGACCAGCGCACTCGGGGTCTCCTTCATCAATATCAGCGGAGGCACGGGAACCGACGACCTGACGGTCACAGGGGATGGGGCTTCAGGGAAAGGGCTGACCGTCGAGGCGGAACAGATTTCCGTGACGGGTACGCTGACTGCCGATTCACTGTCGTTCACGGCACTCGCGCAGTCGGATGGTACGGTGCCGCTGGCCACGGATTACCTGGGCCTGTACCTGGTGGCCGACTCGAACGCCTTGATCGACCTGAGCGGCGCCACTCTGGATATTGCGGGTGCCGTTGAACTGCTTGCAACCACGGATGTGGACGTGATCGCCGATCCGGCGAGCTTCGGTAATGGCTCGCTGGCCCTGTCGGGCCTGGCCGTGTTGGGCTCGGCTGAAATCAAGATGCACAACACCACGTTGAGCGCTGCCAGCCTGAACGCTGCCACGACCATGGACGTGGTCTACCAGCTAGACACCAGCGGGCAGACGCCGACCGACGATGGCGAGGACGCGGCGGTCACGATCGTCTACCTGGAAACCGTGTCGAGTGTGACCGTTTCGGGCAATGCCAGCCTGCAAGTGGCTGGCGAGGTGGGCCTGTTTGCGAACACCAATGTGAATGTGTCGGCCACAGCCGACGGCGGTGGAGCCGACTTCGGTGCCACCATGGCGCTGACGATAGTCAACCTGAGTACCGAGGCGGCGGTGACCGGCAGCGCTGCCATCACCGGGCGCAATGCCGACGACCCCGACAGTGTGACGGTGGCGGCCACCTTGGGCAGCAGCATGACCAGCTCTGCCACCTCCACGGCTGGCGGCGCCACCAACGGCGACGGCAGCAACCGCTCGCAGCAGCGCCTGCAGAACCCGGATGGCGACGTTGGCACCGACGACCAGGTTTCCACGGCCGATGGCGGGCTCAACTTTGCTGGAGCCCTGGCTCTGTCTTTCTATGAAAGCGATACCCAGGCCCGAGTGGACACAGGGGGCAACTTGCGTTCGGCCAACGCCTTGGCAGTGCACGCCCTGGCTACCGAGACGGTGAGTACCAGCGCCAACGGCAGCAACACGGGTGACACGGCTGACGGGGTAGGCGTGGCCGTGGCCTTTGCCAAGACAGACAGCCACACCCGCGCTGTGGTGGGCGGTTCATCACTGATACACGCTGCAGGTGGCGTGGACGTGGACGCCGAGTTGGCGGGCGGCGACAGCTTCACCGTGAGCGCAGTGTCGGGCGCTGGCGCCGCCAGCGAGCTGGGGGTGGCGGGCGCGGTGGCCATACACGTGCTGGACACCGCCGCCGTGGCGGAGGTGACTGGCACCACCACACTCACCCCAGGCACCAATGTGGTGGTGAGCGCAAGCAACACCACCCATGCGAGCACCACAGCGGCACCGAATGACAGCGGGGTTGTTTCTGAAAACGGCATAGGGGCTTCGGTGGCCGTGGCGGCCATTGACAACAGCAGCACGGCACGCCTGGCCGATGGCGCCACGCTGAACGGCGCAGGCGACTTGACCCTGTCAGCTACCGGAAACTACACCATCGACACCCTGGCCGCAGCGGGCGGTGGCGGCACGAGTGTGGGCATAGGCGGCGCTTTTGCCATCACCGTTGCCAGCAACACCACCCAGGCCTACGTGGGCAGCGGGGGGCTGCTGGACATTGGTGGTTCGCTGCAGGCCCTGGTTCTGCACCAAGGTGCTGCCACCACCACTGCCAACGGCGATGCACTGGGCGGCGATACAGCCGTAGGCGCCGCCATTGCACTGAGCTTCGTTGACGATGTGGCTGAGGCCTACATCGCGCGTGACGTGACGGCTGGTGGCAGCGTGACCCTGCAAGTGGACGCGCAGGTCAGTGTCAGCGCCACGGCCACTGCGTCGGCAGGGGGGGCTGAGTCTGATGAGGACAACAACGGCGCCGACCCGGGCGGCAACACGGCAGACGACCAGATCGACAAGCAGGTGGCGCTGGCGAATGACAAATCGGGCAAGAGCAATTCGGCGGGCCAGTCTGCCAGCGACGGCAGCGGTGGCGGCGGTTCCGTGGGAGTGGCGGCCGCGTTGGCGTTGAACGTGTCGTCGGCCAGCGCACGTGCGCAAATCCTTGGGTTGGGTACCGATGTCAACGCTGATGGCGAAGTGGTACTGAGCAGTGTGCTGGATGCCGACTCGGAGGCCGTGGCCGACGGCTCGGCCACGACAGGCGAGGCCAGCGACACCGCCGTGGGCGTGGCCGTGGCCATCAATGTTTCCAATGTGGAGAACACGGCATTGCTGGGCGCGGGGGCCTTTGTGGCCAGCCAGGGCTTTGGCGCCAGCGCCACCATGAAGGGCGGCGACACCGCCCGGCACAAGACCAAGGCCAAGGCGACGTCGGGCGCGAGCGCTGGCGACACTGGTGTGGCCGGTTCCTTCGCGCTGAACGTGAGCAACCAGGGCAGCGCCTCGGGTACGCGCGCTGCCATCGACGGTTCGGTGAATGCTGGCAGCGGTGACGTGACGGTGGAGGCCGAGAACCTGACCGAGAACACCGTGGAAGCCACGGCGGCGGTTTCCGGCGAGGCTGCCACGGGTGTGGGGGTGTCCATAGGCATTCACGTGGTGGACAACGTGACCGAGGCGCAGATTCTGGGCACGCTCACGGGCGGTGACGATGTGACCCTGACGGCCACGGGTGCGCATGACACCACGACCACCGCTTCGGGTGGCGCCAACCCCACCGACCCGAGCGCCACTGGCGTGGGCGGCTCGTTTGCCATTACCGTGGCAGACAACCGTACCCTGGCACAGCTTGACGGTGGGACAGCGCTGGACATTGGCGGTAGCTTGGCGGCCACGGCCAGCCACCATGGCCACACCTTGACCCATGCCGATGGCGATGCTGCGGGCAGCACGGCAGTGGGTGCGGCGATTGCGTTGAGCTTTGTGGACGATGCGGCTGAGGCGAGCACGGCGCGCAGCATCACTGCCGCCGGCGCGGTGGGCTTTGCCGCGCATGCGGACGGCAGCGCCGAGGCGCGGGCCACGGCCTCGGTGGCTGGGGCCAGCAGTGACAGCGACGAAGGCGGCAGCACCGCCAACGACCAGTTGACCAAGCAGAAAGGCACCGCCAACGACAAGGCTGGCCCTGGCGCGGCGACCACCCCAGCAGAGGCCAGTGCAGACGATGGCAGTGGCGGCGGCGACAGTTCGGTGGGTGTGGCTGCAGCACTCGCACTCAATGTGTCGAGCGCCAGCGCCGAGGCGTTGCTGAGCGGGCCCGGCGTGGCGATCACGGCGAACGGTGGCGCGGTCACGCTGGCCTCTTCCAACAACATGGATGCCCTGGCCAGTGCTGACGGCTCGCCCGTGGAGCTGGACCCGGGGGCCGACCCCGGCGATCCCGCTGCCACTGCGGTGGGGGCGGCGGTCGCCATCAACGTGGCAGACATGCGCAACGTGGCGTTGGTGGAGAGTGGCGTCACGGTCAGTGGTGTGGGCTTCAGCGCGACCGCTACCATGAAGGACGTAGAGGGTGACGAGCTGCACAGCTTTGGTGCCACGGCCAAGTCTGGTGCTGCTGCGGGCGAGACCGGCGTGGCCGGTTCCTTCGCGCTGAACATCGTCAACCCGGCCAGCGGGTCGGTGACGGAGGCGGCCATCAAGTCCGGCGCCTCTGTGGACGCGAACGCTGGCAGCGTCACCATCACCGCCGAGAACCTGAGCGAGAGTGAGGCACGCGCAGAAGCGTCTGCCACCGCAGGCAAGACTGGTGTGGGCGCATCGATTGCCATTCACGTGATCGACCACGTGACCGAGGCGCAGATCGAGAACAGCGCCACACTCAGCGATGGCCATAACGTCACGCTCAATGCCACCGGGCAGCACGACAACACAACGTACGCGCAGGGCGGTGCTGAGGGTGATGGCGCCACCACCGCTGTGGGTGGATCGTTTGCCCTGACCATCGCCGACCAGAACACGCTGGCCAGCGTGGGCACCGGTACGGCCTTGGACATTACCGGTAGCTTCAGTGCCACGGCCACGCACCACGGATCGACCGAGACCGAGGCAGAAGGCAAGGCTGAGGCCTCGGATACGGCAGTGGGGGCGGCAATCGCCTTGAGCTTCGTGGACGATTCCGCGAAAGCCACGGTCTTGCGCAGCGTCACGGCTGATGGGTCGGTGTCGCTGACCGCCAGCGCCGACGGTGCCACCTTGGCCAAGGCCACGGCTTCTGCCAAGGGCGCAGACAAAGACAAGGAATCAGACAGCGGCAACACCAGCGCTGATCAGCAGGTTACCAAGCAGACGCAGGTAGCCAACAGCAAGAACGCCGGCGCAGACAAATCGGCGGGCTCCAATGCTTCAGCTTCAGGCGGCGGTGGAAGCCCTGTGAGCGTGGGGGCGGCGCTGGCGTTGAATGTGGCTGGCAGCACCGCAGAGGCCAGATTGGGCACTGGCGTGGCCGTGGTTGCTGGCCACGGCGGAGGCACAGGGGCGGTGAGCTTGAGTGCATCCAACAACATGGATGCACAAGCCTTGGCCGACGGCTCAGCCGCAACCGGCAGTTCAGGCACGGCTGTTGGTGTGGCTGTGGCCATCAACGTGGCGCAGATGAACAACCTGGCGCTGGTGGATGCGGGTGCATCGGTGACGGCGGACGATGGCGTGACCCTGACGGCCACGATGAAGAACGTGGGCGGTGATGAGGCGCACGATTTTGTGGCCAAGGCGACATCAGGTGCCAGCGGCGGTGACACTGGCGTGGCGGGCTCCTTCGCCTTGAACATTGCCGATTCAGAAACGCGAGCCGGTATGTATGGCACCACCAATGCCGGTGGGAGCGATGTGACGTTGGAAGCCGTATCGACTCAGACGACAACCGTTGAAGCCAAGGCCAGCACCAAGGCTGGTTCGACCGGTGTGGGCGTTTCGATTGCCATTGATGTGTCGAACATGCTGACGGCGGCAGAGATTGGCAATGCCGCTGTGCTAACCGGTGCTGACGACGTGACCTTGACGGCCACGGGCAGCGGAGAGAACGAGGTGTTCGGCTCCGGTGGCGCCGCGGGCAAGCAGAGCGGCACGGGCGTGGGCGGCGCGGTGGTGGTGTCGGTGATCGACCAGACCACACGGGCCCGGGTGGGCACGGGTGGTTTGCTCAGCATGGACGGCGACCTGAGCCTGGGTGCCACGCACCACGGCCACACGACCACGCGGGCGCTGGCCGATGCCGTCGCTTCAACGGCAATTGGCGCGTCCATTGCCGTGGGCCTGGCAGATGACCGGGCTGTTGCCGAAGTGGCGCGCAGCGTGAATGCCGATGGCTCGGTGAGCCTGAGCGCGGACGGCGATGGTCTGTCTGAAACCTGGGCCTCTGCCTCGGCCAAGGGCGCCAGCAACTCGGGTGGCGGTAACGCCGATTCGCAGAAGCAGGGCGCCACCGACATGGGCAACCAGAAGGCGGCGGGCACCGTGTCGGGCAGCAAGGGCACCACCCAATCGGCGTCGAAGAACGGCGATTCCGTCAGTGTGGCGGCGGCGCTGGCCGTGAACGTGTCGTCGTCGGTAGCGCAGGCGATTTTGAGTGGCGCTTCGGTGGTGGCCGGTGGCAATGTGTCGCTGCAGACGTCGAACAACATGGACTCTGCCGCGCTGGGGGATGGTACGGCGTCCACCACTGCCGACGGCACGGCCGTGGGCGTGGGTGTGGCCATCAACGTGGCCACGATGACCAACGAGGCGAGGGTGGTGGCGGGCACCGACGTGACGGCCGATGGCCTGGTGATGTCCTCCACCATGAAAGACGTGGACGGCGATGCCTTGCACCGGCACCAGGCGAAGGCTGCCTCGGGGGCATCGGGCGGCAGCACGGGCGTGGCAGGTTCCTTTGCGTTGAGCGTGGTGCATTCCGACACGACGCCCATCTTTGGCGGCGCGGGCAGCACGCTCACGCTCAATGGCGGTGCCGTGAACATCGATGCCGAGAGCCATTCCACCCACTCGGTGCTGGCTTCAGCCAAGGGGCTGAGCAAGGGCAGTGGCTCCACGGGTGTGGGCGCTGGCGTGGCGCTGGCGGTGATCTTTGACACGACCGATGCGGGCATTGCCGACGACACGGTGATGAACGGCACGGCCAATGGCTTTGGCGTGGATGTGGTGTCCAGCCTTTTGCCTGTGGTGGCCGACGATGGCATTGCCGAGGCCCAGGGTGGCGCTTCGGGCACCGGCACCAGTGTGGGGGGGGCGGTGGCTATCACCTATCTGGAAGGCCTGACCCAGGCGCGCGTAGGCACCGGAACGGGTACCTTGACGCTGACGGGCGGCGCCATGACCGTGACGGCCGACCGGACCGCCACCATTCTGACGACGGCCGATGGCGAGGCCGCAAGCAGCGGCACGGGTGTAGGCCTTTCGCTGGCGCTGAACATTGGCACGGATGACACCGACGCCTACGTTGGGCGCCGCATGACCACGGGCGACAACAAAGCCGCCAGCGTGACCGTGACGGCAGATGCCGACATCAGCTCGATAGCCATGTCCAAGGCCAGCGCCGCCGGGCAGAGCAAGACGAAGGCCGGTGGCGGCAACAGCGATGACTCTGACACCGAAGTGGCCAACAACACGAGCTTTGCGCAGGCCAAGAGCGGTGGCACCAACGACACCAACGAACAGAACAATGGCGGCGACAACACCACCGGCGACGGCATGTTCGGCACCGCTGACGACCAGTCCACCACGCAATCGGGCACCGGCGCCAAGAGCCAGTCGAGTGCGAACTCGAGCAATTCCTCAGGTGGCACATCGGTGGCGGCCACGGTGGCGGTCAATTACCTGAAAGGGTCGGTCAACGCCGAGCTGGACGATGGCGCCCATGTGGCGGCCACCGGGGCGGTGAAGGTAGAAACGACCTACGAGATCGAATCGAAGGCGCTGGCGCTGGCCACGGCAACCAAGATCGATAGCTCCAACGACGACGGCGTGGCCGCCGCGGTGGGCTTGAACATCACGCTCTTTGATGCAACGGCCCGCATCGGTGACGCTACGGTGAGCGGCTCTTCTGTGTCAGTCAAGGCGGTGCAGCCGACGGACGTTGCCAATACTTACCAGGTGCGCGCCTTGGCGGGTGCCATTGCCGGGGGTAAAGCGATAGGCGGGTCGATTTCGATCAACTACATCGACGTAGGGGCCAGCGCGGAGATTGACGACGACGCCACTGTGACCGCCTCCGCGGGCAGTGTGACCGTTGCGGCCACCAACCGCACCGAATTGCAGAACCTGGCGGGCGGCGCAGCGCTGTCCACAGGTTCCAGCGGCACGGGTGTGGGCCTGGCCGTGGCAGTGAACATTGCCAACTCGCTCGACGCCTCGGCACGCATTGGGCAGCGGGCCGAAGTCACCGCCACGGGTGGTTCGGTGAACGTCACGGCCCAGGGCAGCTTCACGCCCTTGTCTGAAACGCTGGGCCTGCAGAACGATCTGGGTGGTCTGGAGGACGAGGAAATCGCGGTTACCAACTTCTCGGCAGGCATTGCCGCCGCAGGCAATGGTGACGCGGTGGGCGGCTCGGCCAGCGTCAACGTGCTGACCATCAACACCACGGCCACCATCGACGACGATGCGGTGGTATCGGGCAGCGGTGGCATCACCGTCAGCGCCACCGACGTGATGACGCTGTTCACCGGCGCGGGCGCCCTGGGGCTTTCGCTGGGTGGCGTGGGCGTGGGTGTGGCGGTGAACGTGGACGTGGTGACGCGCAACACCCTGGCCACGGTGGGCGCTGGGGCAGAGCTGGATTCGTCCGGCGGCAACATTCTGGTGAATGCAGGGTCCACCGACAACTTCACGTCGGTGGTGGCCACGTTTGGCGCATCGTCCAGCGACGTTGCGGTGGCACTCTCGGCCGGTGTGCTGGTGTTGACGACAACGACCCGCGCAGAGGTGGAGAACGGGGCCGCTGACGACCACAACGTGCTGGATGCCGCAGGTGACATCACCGTGTCGGCCAGCAGCACGCTGGACATGGACTTCATTGCTGGCGGTGGCGCCGCGTCGCTGGGCGGCGCGGGCATTGGCATTGCAGCGTCGGTGCTGGTGCACTTTGACACCGTGGAAGCCAAGGTGGGCAACTACACCGACATCACCACGGGCGGTGCCACGGGGCTGTCGGTCAACGCTTATTCGCACGAAAACGTGCTCGACCTGGTGGTGGCTGCGGCCGTCTCGGGTTCTTCGGTGGGGGTGGGGGCTTCGGTGCTCGTGTCGGTGATGACCGAGACCACCAAGGCCACCATCGGTAACCACGTGAACATTGACGCCTGGAATACCAGCGTGGGTGTGGACCCCGGGGTGTTCGTGGAGGCAGAAGACCACACCGAAATGCTGTCGGTGGCCGGTTCGGTGGCGGTGGGTGGCGGCAGCGCGGGCGTGGGTGCCGGCGTGAACGTGCACACCATGATCAAGACCACCGAAGCCAGCATCGGTTCGGACAGCACCATCGGCGGCAACCCTGACGTGATGGACAGCATGGCCGACGGCAACATCGTGGTTGATGCCGAAAGCTCTGAGGTTTTCAAGACCTTCGCGGTGTCGGCGGCGGGCGGCTCCACCGTTGGGGTGGGCATTGGCGCTGATGTGATGGTGCTCGACCTCACCACGTCGGCCCTCATCGGCGCGCGCACCGTGGCCGAGACGCGCGGCAGCGTCAAGGTGCAGGCGGTGGACGAAACCGAGGTGGACATGATCGTCGTCGGTGTGTCGGTGGGCGGCACGGGCGCGGTGGGTGCGGGCGCGGGCGTGGCGGTCATCGGCAAGACCATTGAGGCCGCGATTGGCGAGGACGCCGAGGTGACGGGCCTGGGGCACTCCACGGTGTCTGCACGCACCGGGCAGTACGCCATTGGTTCGCGCGCCTCGGGCACCGGGGTGGACCAGTCGGCCTTCACTTTTGAAACAGACCGACCGACGGCAAGCAATTTCGAGGTGGGATTGCCTGACACGAACACCGAGACCGACCTGGCCAAGGAAAGCGACCCGGAGACCGATACCGACAAGCCCGATGAGGACGAGATCGCCTCGCCCGACATGAGTGTGGAGCGCACCGCGACGCTGGACGCCGTGAACGTGCGCGGGGTGGTGGTGTCTGCCAGCGGCAAGGACGATGTGGAGTCTTACGCCATCGGCTTTGCTGGTGGCGGCACCGTTGCGGTGGGTATTGGCGCGTCGGTCAGCAAGGCCACGACCGTCACCACGGCCACCATCGGCGATCGTGCAGATATCAACCAGTCGGGTACGGGTGTAGACGGGCAATCGGTCTTTGTGGTTGCGGCCACCGACTTCAGCCACGTGGGCGTGGGTGCGGGCGGAGCCGCTTCGGGCACGGTGGCTGGCGCACCGGGTGTCGATGTCTCGGTCATCAACCAGACTACCTCTGCCGCCATTGGCATGGACACCATGGTGGACGCCGAGGAAGACGTGATCGTCACCGCCAGCGCCAAGGAAGACTTCTTCATCGTTGGTCTGGGCATTGCTGTGAGCGGCGTGGTGGGGGTGGGTGGCGGCGTGGCAGTGGTCACGGTCACCAACACAACTTCCGCCACCATTGATGAAGACGCCACGGTGGTTGCCGGTGGCGATGTGGCGGTGATTGCCGAAGACCACACCGACTACACGGTGCTGACTGGCGGCGTGGGCATTGGCTTCTCGGGTGCGGGCGTGGGTGCGTCGGTGGGTGTGGTCGTGCTGACCAAAGACACCACGGCCACCATTGGCAAAGACGCCGACGTGGACGCAGGTGCCTTTGGCGCCGGGGTGGCTGGTGTGCTCACCGGCACCCAGACGGGAGATGGCAATTTCGACACGGGAACGGCCGGCGGCGTGATCGTGCAGGCGCGTTCGTCGGAGAACCTGCTCAACCTGGCCTTTGCGGGTGGGGCAGGGCTGGTGGGCGTGGCAGGCGGTGTGACCGTGACCGTGGTGGACAGCGACACCTTCGCCACCATCGGCCAGGACGCCCAGATCAACCAGGGCGCGGCTGACTACGTGGCGAACAACGCAAATGCAGCCAGCGACCAGGGCGTGTGGGTGACCGCATCCAACAAGTTCTCGCTGGTGTCGGCGGCAGTGGGCGTGGCGGGCGGCTTTGTTGGCGTGGGCGCTGCGGTGAGCTACGGCGGCGTGCGTAACGACGTGGGTGCACTGATCGGCACGGGTGCGGATGTGACTGCCAAAGACGATGTGGAGGTCACGGCCCTGTCCGACAAGGTGCTCAAGGGTTACGTGGTGGCCGGCGGGGTAGGCTTCGTTGGCGTCAGCGGTGCGATCAACGTGTTCGCCATCGGGTCTGACTTTGAATCGAGCTACACCGACGAAGAGGGCAACAGCCGCGACGCCACCGAGCAGGGTGGAGAGTCGCTGACTGGCTACGCCAGCGAAAACGCGGACGGTTCTGCAGGCGGTGCTGACGACAAGCTGGGTGAGCTGGCCGCAGAAGGCGGTGGCGCGCCCGCCAACAGCGCCGACAGCCGGGCGGCCTCCATTGCAAATTCGGCCAAGTTGAACCAGTCGGCCTTCAACCTGGACAACAGCCTGGCCCACACGGTGCTGCCTGAAGAAGGGGTGTCGGCGGTCGTGGCATCGGGCGCCACCATCACCACCAAAGGTGATGTGGCGGTAACTGCCGACGAGCGCATAGCGACCGATTTCATTACCGGTTCCGCAGCGGGCGGCTTTGTGGGCGTGGGTGTGGGTGTGACGGTGTTGACCGTCAACTCCAACGTGCGTGCCCGGCTGGGTGGCAGCACCGACGCCGAAGGCAACGTGGTGGTGCTGGCCAATGGCAAGCGCACGGGCGACATCGTGTCGGTAGGTGTGAGCGGCGGGGCCGTGGCCCTGGGCGCCACGGCAACGGTGGTCAACGACAACAGCCAGCAGCTGGCCGAGGTGAGCAACAGCGCCAAGGTGGACGACGCGGCTTCGCTGTCGGTAACGGCCACCAACTATCAGGATTACGAGTCCCAGACCTTCAGCGTCACCATTGGTGCGGTGGGCATTGGCGTGAACTTCACGCGCATGGACCTGGACGACGGCGTGAACCCGGACGCCACCCCTGACCCGAACGACAAGGCCGACACGGTAGCCCGTATCGGCAACAACGCCGACATTGGCAAGACCGCTTCGGTGGGGACGGTCACGGTGGCGGCCACGTCCACCATCACCGCAGACGCGAGCACCTATGCGGTGGCGGGCGGCCTGGCGGCCATCGGCATCAACTTCAACTTCGTCAACGTGACGCCGCAGGTGCTCGCCGAGATTGGCGACAACGTGGAACTGAATGCCACGGGAGCCGTCAGCGTGACGGCCACGGGCGACATGGACGCGGACTCGCGCCTGTATGGTGTGTCGGTTGGCTTGCTCGGTGTCGGGTCGGCCTATTCGAGTGCCGAGGTCAGCCCGGACATCACCGCCAAGATCGGCACGGGCTTCATGGCCGACATGGTGGGCCTGACCGTGGAAGCCAAGCACAACGCCGCAGACGCCAGCAAGGGTGCCTATGCTCTGTCGGTGGCGGGCAGCGGCGGCGTGGTGGCAGGTGCAGGCGCCATCCCGGTGGCCAAGGCCAACGGCTCGGTGCACGCGCTCATCGGTTCGGGTGGCGCCATCGACGCACAAGGGGGCGCGATCAACGTTCGCTCCAACCTGCGCAACCGGGCAGAGGCCGATGCCCTGGCGGTTTCCATCGGTGCCATCGGCTTTGG
>CAMLOF010000004.1 GCA_946481585.1 uncultured Macromonas sp.
GTTGAACTGCTTCGCTGTGCCGTCGCATTGTGCGCAGCATGTCGGCGTAGCCATAGATGGCGATGGCCATGTTGAACGGGGAGCCCAGCTTCTGGCGCAGGTCTAGCACCTCGCGGTAGAGTTCCTCGGCTTCGTCCAGACGACCCAACGCACGAAGACCTGCGGCAACGCCATCCATGGCGTAGGTTTCCTGCACACGACTGCCGACGGTGCGCGCGGCCGAGCGCATCTGCGCAAAGTACTCCATGGCGTCCTGATCACGCCCCACTTGCTGGTGCAACACACCCAATGCCCGGTAGGCAAACACCAGCGCCCTGGGGCTGCCACTGCGCTGGGCAATGTCCATGGTCTGCATGGCCATGGTGACAGCGGCATCTTGCTGCTGGCTGCGCCAATAGTGCAGTGCTGCGCGCAGCATCGCCTCAGCCAGCAGGTCGGGGCGCTCCGCAGTGTCGAGCGCTGTCAAGGCGTCTTGAACAGACTGCTTTTCCAGCGCCAGATCGCCTTGAACCAGCCCGATGAGCCCGATGAGCAGATGAGCCTCTGCCTGCAATGCCTTGTCGCCAATGCGGCGCGCGCGGTCGAGCGCCTCCCGCGCCAGTGAGGACGCGGTGTTCACTTCGGACAGCATTTCAAGCACCTTGCTTCGCAAGATGAGCAGCCGTATCTGATCCTCTTCCGTGGCCTGGGCGGGCACATCTGTTCGCAAGCGCTCAGCCTTGCCCCAGGCGGCAGGTACGTCCTGCTCCACCAGCTGACGGACTTCGTCCATTTCCTGGCGCCAGTCACCCAAAGCGTCCGCCCGGGCTATGCCCGCGTACGCCCAAAAGGCCAGCAGCAGAAAAACGAGGCGATGCATGGCAGGTCAGTCGCGCCAGGTGAGGGATACGGCCAGCTGCCGGTCGTTGGTCCAGATGCTTTGTGGCCGTGTGGAGTTTCCGTAGTATGAGCGACGCACTGTCTTGAGCAAATTGTGGCCTTCCACAGTGAGCGAGAGTTGCTTGCTGAAGCGGTAGGTGTAGGAGGCGTCCAGCCAGCCATAGGCTTGCGTGTAGATGGGAAAGGCTCCCAGGCCGACGATGTTGCTGATGCTTGAGTTGTACCGGCTGCGCCAGTTGTAGGCCACACGGGCAGAGTGCGGCCCGCGTTCGTACATGCCGACGACGTTGAAGCTGTTTTTTGACAGGTTCTGCAGGGGAACATCCTGCCCGAGCAGGGAACTGGGTGTGCGGCTGTCCACGTAGGTGTAGTTCACTTGAAGGCCCAGACCGCCTAGCCAACCGGGCAAGTGTTCATAGAACTGCTTGTAGCCCAACTCCAGCCCGCGGATGGTGGCGGGATCGCTGTTGCGCGGACGGCTGACCTGGTAGAACGCGCCGTTGATGAACTCGGTCTGGCTGACGGTGGTGATGAAACCGTCGACCTGCTTGAAAAACACCGTGGCATGCAACACAGTGTTGGCGTCTATGTAGCGCTCCAGCGCGAAGTCCAGATTGTTGGCGCGTATGGGCTGCAGGTTGGGGTTGCCGCCAGTGCCTTGGTTCTGCAGAGGATTGACGGTGTTGGGCGTCAACGTGATGGAGGGGGAGAGCTGGTTGAAGTCCGGGCGGGTGATGCTGCGGTGTGCGGCGGCGCGCAGCACCCAGCCTTCGCTGGGCTCGAAGCGCAGGTGGGCGCTGGGCAGCCAATCGGTGGCGCTGTTGTTGATGCTGAGGGGTGTTACGACGCCGGAGAGAGACTGGCTGCCGTCAAGACGGGATCTGGTTTGCACGACGCGCAGTCCGAGCACACCGTCCAGCGGCAGACCGGCTGAGGCGAACTTGACCGAGGCGTAGCCGGAGTAGGTGTCCTCCCGGATGCGCCATACGCCGATGGGATCGCCGCCGGTGGGCAGCGCAGCGTGAATGCCGTAGGCGGCTCGCAGAGCAGCGGCGTCGCGAGCGTTGTTGAGCGTGCTGGTGAGGTACTCCTGCAAGCTGGCCGCGCCGCTGCCTTGCAGGAAGTCGGCCCAGGGGTAAGGCATGAGTGAGCCACTGACGCTGCTCGCGGGCACGCTGACCGCTCTGTCGCCGAACACCAGGTTGGCGCCATTGTTGGCTGAGCGCTGGGCCAGGCGCAGCCCGCCGGAGAGCTGGCGCCAGAAGCCTTTGCCCAGGTCGTACTCGGCGTCGAAACGCACAGCGGTGAGCTTGCCCTTGAAGGGGCGGTAACGGTAGAGGACGTTGTTGACCGTCAGGTTGGCCGGATCCAGCAGGTTGGTGCCGGACACGAATGTGGAGCCGCTGGCCAAATCCTGGGTGAAGTTGGCTGCCGTGCCGGACTGGCCTATGCCAGCGAAATACAGGCTGCTGAAGCTGCTGGTGTGGCTGAGATCGGCCTTGAGGGTGAGCGGCCCACCCTTCCAGCTGCCGCCCACGGCACCGCTGGAAACCTTGTCCACCGTGTCACGCGCAAACGCCAGAATGGAGACTGGCGCATTGGTCCAGGTGATGCTCTGCAAGTCGGTGGTACCGGGGAACAGCTGGACGCTGCCCGGCACAAAGGTGGCCGAGCTGTTGGGGAAGACGTTGATCTGATGGGTGTCCTGCCGGGTGAACAGTTTCGAGACGCCACCTTCGGCGTACAACTCGACACCTGCAGAGGGACGCCACTGAAAGGCCACGTGCAGGCCTTCACGCTTGCGCACGCCGGAACTGGCAGATTCGCTGGTGCCGTTGGGGGCCGTGACGGTCTGGCCTCCGATGAGGCCGGTACGCTGGGTGGGGTTGCCTGCGCTCTTCTGGTCTTCACGGAACGCGCGCTCGTGATGCGACAGGCTGATGAGAGCGCCGAATTCGCTGCCGCCCTCGCTGGCCCAGCGGCGACTCAACAACAGGCTGTATTGGGGCTTGCCCTGGTCCACCAGCGAGCCATGCATCCAGCGCAAGCTCAGCGCCGACACGCCTTCGGTGAAGTCAAACGGGCGGTGGGTGCGCAAATCGATGATGCCGCCAAGCCCGCCCTCTATCTGGCTGGCTTCGGGCGTCTTGTAGACCTCTATGGCAGACACGAGTTCGGCCGGGATGCTGGTGAAATCGAGGTTGCGCCCCGTACCCGCCGAAAACACCTCGCGTCCGTTGAGCGTGGTCTCCATCTGGCTGAGGCCACGGATGGTGACGCCACTGCTCTCGCCTCTTTCGCGAGTGATCTGGATACCAGTGACCCGCTGCAGGGAGTCGCCGACGCTATGGTCGGGAAGCTTGAGGACATCGTCAGCGACGATGGCGTCGACGATGGCGGAAGACTGGTATTTGATGTCCTGCGCAGACGCGAGGCTGGCTTTGCTACCCGTCACGACGACGGTTGCCAGAGTACCTGCTTCGGGAGCTGCCCGTTCAACGGTTTGGGACCCGCACGGCGATGCCCAAGCCGCCGCAAAGGCAAGCAGCGAAGCCGAAGAAGAAAGCCGCCGCGTGACCATGATCGCCGGTGAATATTGAATGCACCCCTGGATTTATGGGTGGCATTCTACGCGTATGGCCTCAAAATGGTGATTAAATTTACCATTTCTCTCAATAATTCAGGGATCAAGACAGGCCAAAATGTTGGCGTACCCTCTCTTCCAGCAGACTGCGGCAAGCGTCCTCGTCGCATCCGACCAGGCAGGCGTGTAGCTCGCCCACCATTTCCGAGAAGGTATGCATCACGCCGGGATCAAAGTGGCTACCGCTGTCTTGCTGCATGAGAGCGACTGCCGCCCCCAGGTCCATGGGCTCTTTGTAAGGGCGGCGGGAACACAGCGCATCGAACACATCCGCCACCGCAAAGATGCGTGCAGACAGGGGAATGTCCGCCCCGCGCAGTCCGCGCGGGTAGCCGGAACCGTCCCACTTTTCGTGGTGGCCGGAAACGACGGCGCTGGCGTCTTCCAGCCAGCCAATGCCGCCGACAATGCGCTCGCCCTGTTCCACGTGGGTGCGCATGATGGCGATCTCCGCAGCATCAAGCTTCCCGGGTTTCAGCAGGATGGCGTCAGGCACGCCGATCTTGCCGATGTCGTGCAGGAAGCTGCCCGCGATGAGGGCCTGCATTTCGCGGCCCTCCAGGCCCAGCCGCTCGGCAATGCGTGCGGCGATCCAGGCCACGCGGTAATTGTGAGCACCGGTGTCGGAGTCGCGCCGTGCGATGGCGCGGCCCAGTGCTTCCATCATCGACACATGCGAGTCCAGTACCTCGCGCGCCTTGCGCTCGTTGTCCGCCGACAAGTGGACCACCACCGGGTAGATGGCCAACCCGCACAGCAGCGCGGCCAGGCCCGCCAGCATGGCGGCCGTGAGGGCGTCGGACCAGATTTGGGCGCGCTGCCAGGGCGGCACGATGCGCACGCCTTCGAAGTAGCCGGTGACTTGCGCCGCTGAAGACGTGCCCCCCGGCCGCAAGGGCACGAAAACACGCAAGGCCCAGTGGCCATCCGGGGTGCGAACGCTTTCGTACGATGCCTCGGCGTATGCGGGCCGGCCGTGGGATGGCAGCAGCTTTTCGAGGGCGTGCCCGTCGGGCGTGGTGTGCTCAGCCAGCTTACGGCCCGCACTGTCGTAAATCTCGGCGATGTCGAACAGACCACCCGTGATGGCCTGGGCCGCGTTGGCGGCATGCTGCGCCGCCTCTGGGCTGGTCTGGGCCATGGCGTCGAAGTGGCGGATGAGCCGCTGGGACTCTTCGATGGCCAAGGCCACGGTGCCTTGCTCGGCGTTCTCGCGCGCAACGAACCAGGCCAGCGGACTGGCCACAGCCGCCAGCAACAGACTGACCGCTGCAATGCGCGTTGCCGTCTTGCGGTTGAAGGCGTTCATGGCCATGTGCCGCCGAGGCCGATCAGTACGGTTCCTTGTAACCCGTGATCATGGCGCGCACCAGGCGCACGCGCTCCAGCCGTCCCATGGCAATGGCCGCTGCCGCGTGCAGGCCAGCTGCCAGCAGCAGCACGTTGGCCAGCACCTCGTGCAGTTCCTGCAGCCATTCTTCGCCCCAGTAGGCGTCGGTGCCTTGCAGCCAACCTGTGAAGCCCAGCGCCAGGATCAGCGACATCAACGCGAGCATCATGAGCGCGCCCAGAGGGTTGTGCCCGAGGTACACCGGGTGTTCCCCGCGCCGCAAGGCCGACACGTGCGCAAGCACCCGGCTGGGCGTGGGGAAGAAATCAGAGAAGCGTGCGTGACGCGTACCGATGAACCCCCACACCACCCGCACCGCCACCAGTGCGCAGGCGACGTAGCCCGCCCATTGGTGCGGCCCTTCGCCCTCTTCCAGAACGAATTGGTTGAGCAGAACGCAACTCACCAACGTCCAGTGGAACAGGCGAACGAACGGGTCCCACACCTTGGTGCGTGACCGCGATGGCTGGAGTGGAATGGGGGTCATGGCCAGCGTCCTTCAGATCACTTCTGTTCCAGGATGGCGGCGGTGGCGGGGTCGAAATAGATTTCGACTTTCTTGCCGGTCTTGTCCAGGCCATAGATCTCGTAGCACTGGCCCTTGCTGACCTTGAACGTCTTGATCTGGTAGCCGTCTTTTTCCAGCTTGGCCTTGAAGTCGGCTTCTTTCATCCAGGACTCCTTGGGCACGTTGCAAGTGGGGCCAGCCATGGCGGCGGTGGCGCCCAGGGCGATCAGAAGAGCAGCAGCGATTTGGCGTTTCATTCGGTTTCCTTTCGGTAGATGTGCTTTGGGGTTTGGTGCATGCACAGGACCGATTGGAAAGACCGAAGATTAAGCCGTGCTGAAATTCGCGCTGCTGCTTACCACTCGTAACACTTCGGCGCCGTAGGCTTCCAGCTTCTTCTGGCCGAGGCCGGGAATGCCGTGCAGGTCAGCCGGGCGCTGGGGCTGTGCTTCGGCAATCGCACGCAGCGTGGCGTCATGGAAGATGACGTAGGCGGGCAGGTTGTGCTCGCGCGCCACTTCGGCCCGCCAGGCCTTGAGGGCGGCCAGCGTTTCGCGGGCGGCCAGGGTAAGGCTGGCTTCGGCGGCCACCACGCGTTGGCGATCGGCACGGCTGCGCCCGCCGGACTTGGTGGCCGTGGCCACGCGCAGGCGAACTTCACCCTCGCCCTTGAGCAAGGGGCGGGCTGCATCGCCCAAGCGCAGGGTGTTGAAGTGGTTGGCATCGACCCACACCGCGCCACGCGCGATGAGCTGGCGCAGCAGGCCGCGCCATTCGCTTTCGCCCAGGTCGGCGCCGATGCCGAAGGTACTCAGCTTTTCATGCCCGTGCTGCTCGACCTTCTCGGTGCGCTTACCGCGCAGGATGTCGATGAGGTGCCCCGCGCCAAAGGCCGTGCCGCTGGCCTGCTGCACGCGGTAGATGCACGAGAGCATCTTGCGGGCGGCTTCGGTGGCGTCCCAGGTCTGGGGTGGGCTCAGGCAGTTGTCGCAGTTCCCACAGCTCTGCGACGCCTCGCCAAAGTAATTGAGCAGGCGCACGCGGCGGCAGTCGGTGGCTTCGGCCAGCGCCAGCAGGGCGTCGAGCTTGTCGCGCAGCACCTGCTTGAACTCTTCAGCGGCCGGGCTTTCGTCGATCATGCGGCGCTGGTTGACCACGTCCTGCAGGCCATAGGCCATCCAGGCGTTGGCGGGTTCGCCGTCGCGGCCCGCGCGGCCGGTCTCCTGGTAGTAGCCCTCGATGTTCTTGGGCATGTCCAGGTGGGCCACGAAGCGCACGTCGGGCTTGTCGATGCCCATGCCGAAGGCGATGGTGGCCACCATGATGATGCCCTCCTCGCGCAGGAAACGGTCCTGGTGGCGCTGGCGGGTGGCGGCGTCCAGCCCGGCGTGGTAGGGCAAGGCGTTGAGCCCGGCTTCGGCCAGCTGCGCGGCCACGTCTTCTACCTTGCGGCGCGACTGGCAGTACACCACGCCCGCGTCGTGCCCCTGGGAGCCGCTGTGCTCGCGCTCGATGAAGCGCAGCAGCTGCTGCAGGCTGTCTTTCTTCTCGACGATGGCGTAACGGATGTTGGGCCGGTCGAAGCTGCTGACGAAGTGGCGCGCCTCTTCCAGGCGCAGGTGGTGCACGATGTCGGCGCGCGTGAGGGCATCGGCCGTGGCGGTGAGTGCGATGCGCGGCACGCTGGGAAAGCGCTCGTGCAGTGTGGCCAGGCCCCGGTATTCGGGCCGGAAGTCGTGGCCCCACTGGCTCACGCAGTGGGCCTCGTCGATGGCGAACAGGCTGAGCCGCCCGCGCTCGTGCAGCGACTGCAGTTGCGCCATGAAGCGCGGCGTGGTCAGGCGTTCGGGCGCGGCGTAGAGCAGCGTGAGTTCGCCCCGGAAGAGGCGGCGCTCCACGTCGGCGGCCTGCTCAGCATCCAGGCTGGAGTTGAGGAAGGCGGCTTCGACGCCTGCTTCCAGCAAGGCACCCACCTGGTCGTGCATGAGCGCAATGAGCGGCGAGACAACAATGGCCACGCCCTGCCCCGCGCGGTGACGCACGATGGCCGGGATCTGGTAGCACAGGGACTTGCCGCCGCCCGTGGGCATGAGGACCAGAGCGTCGCCACCCGTGCCGACATGTTCGACGATGGCCTGCTGGTGACCCCGGAAATGGTCGTACCCGAAGACCTCGCTCAGCACCTCGCGGCACGCGCTGGCTACCGCCGCGGGTGCGACGGCAGCACCGGCCGAATCGATCACATCTGCTCCCAGGGCAGGCCCGAAAAGCGCCAGCCGTTGATGGTGGAGCGGTGGAAGTGCTCGTTGAGTTCGCCCTCGAAGCCATGGACGACGTGCGACACGTCGGTGAACCCTGCGGCTTCCAGTGCCTTGCCGGCGTCCATCGTGCGCTTGCCGCTGCGGCAGATCAGCAACACGGGGCGGGTCTTGCTGCCCGCCTCCTCTTCGACCAGGCGGGCGAAGCGCTCAGGGTCTGGGGTGAGGTCGGGGTAGTCGTACCAGGCGATGTGCACAACGCCGGGCGGGCGACCCACGTAGAGCGATTCGATTTCCATGCGCACGTCGAGGAACAACGGCGCCTGCTCGGGCGCGCTGTCTGCGTGGGCCTGCAGCCAGGCCCAGGCCTCGGTCGGTTGGAGATGCTTCATGTGGGTATTGTCGGGCCTGCCAGGCAGGCGTCAGCGGCCGTTGTCCAGGTAACGCTTGCGCCAGAAGTAGCCGCTCAACACCACGGCGATGATCACCATGCCGATGATGGCCAGCCAGAAGCCGCGCTGGCTGTGCAGCAGCGGGATGAACTCGAAGTTCATGCCGAAGATGCCCGCGATGAGGTTGAGCGGCAGGAACACCGCCGTGAGTACGGTGAGCGTGCGCATGATGTCGTTGGTGCGGTGGCTTTGCGCGGAGAAATGGATCTGCACCGCCGTTTCGGCACTCTGCTCCAGGCGGCGCACGTGGTGCACCACGCGTTCAATGTGTTCCAGCACGTCTCGGCTGCGCACCTTGAGCAGCTCTTGCTCGCGCCGGGCAGCGGGGCTTTCAGCCTCGGGCCAGTCGTTCAAGGTGGCGATCCAGTCCAGCACGGCCACGCGCTGGTCTTCACAGATTTCGTCCAACTGGTGCAGGGCGATGCGGGCATCGAGCAGGCTGCCCCAATTGCTGAAACGGGTTCGCGGGCTCAGCAGCTCCTGTTGCCAATGGTCGAGCTGGCGGGTGAGTTCGCGGCGCAGCTCCAGGAAAGAGTCCACCATCTGCCCGACCAGGCGCAGCATGAGATCGGCCGGGCCAGAAGGCACCATGCGCACGGGCGCGCTGCGGCCCGGCTCGCGGGCTTCTGCGGCAGACAGGGTGAGCAACCGCGTGGCATAGGCGTCCAACACCGGGCAACCTTGGGGATGGACACTGAGCAACACCTGGTCGAACACGGCAAAGCCTACGGGGGCGGTGTCCAGTCGGCGCAGCACGGGTGGGCCGCTTTTGCGACGGGCACCAAGACCTGTTGGCAGCTTCTCTGGCGATTCCGGGGCCTGGCGGGCCAGACGCCTGAACACCATGATGTCGTACTGCGCCGTGTAGTCGAAGTGCGATGGCAGGTGCGGGTTGAGCAGATCGGACACGTGCAAGTCCACGAGTGTGGCGCCGCACATTTTCTGCAGTCCTGCCTGCACCTCGGCCAGACGGGCCTCCACCTCCGTGCGCTCCAGCGCCACCCACACAAAGCCCTGCCCAGGCACAGCCTGCGGCAATGCATCGCATTCGCGGAACTGGTGGCCCTGGACGGTGAAGATGCGCATGGGAAAGGGTGGCTCAGCCCTGGCGCAGCAGGCGTGCTGCTTCGCGCGCGAAGTAGGTGAGGATGCCGTCGGCGCCAGCGCGCTTGAAGCCCAGCAGGGACTCCATCATCACCGCGTCGTGGTCGAGCCAGCCGTTTTGCGCAGCGGCCTTGAGCATGGCGTATTCACCGCTCACCTGGTAGGCGAAGGTGGGCACCTTGAACTCGTCTTTCACACGGCGCACCACGTCCAGGTAGGGCATGCCGGGTTTGACCATTACCATGTCGGCACCCTCGGCCAGGTCCAGCGCCACTTCGCGCAGGGCCTCGTCGGTGTTGCCGGGGTCCATCTGGTAGACCTTCTTGTCGGCCTTGCCCAGGTTGGCGGCGCTGCCTACCGCGTCGCGGAAGGGGCCGTAGAAGGCACTGGCGTACTTGGCGCTGTAGGCCATGATGCGGGTGTGCACGTGGCCATGGGCTTCCAGGGCCTGGCGTATGGCGCCAATGCGCCCGTCCATCATGTCGCTGGGGGCAACGATGTCCACGCCAGCAGCGGCCTGGCACAGGGCCTGTTTCACCAACACCTCGACCGTGGGGTCGTTGAGGATGTAGTTGTGGTCGTCTAGCAGGCCGTCCTGACCGTGGCTGGTGTAGGGGTCGAGCGCCACGTCGGTCATCACGCCCAGGTTGGGCACCTTGGCCTTGAGTTCGGCAACCACTCGGGGAATGAGGCCATCGGGGTTGAAGGCTTCGCGGCCATCGGGCGTCTTGAGGGACTGATCGATGACGGGAAACAGCGCCATGACCGGAATGCCCAGATCCACACACTCCTGCGCCACGGGCAGCAGCAGGTCCAGGCTCAGGCGTTCGACACCGGGCATGGAGGCCACGGGCTCGCGGCGGTTGCTGCCTTCCAGCACGAACACGGGATAGATGAGGTCGTGCACCGTGAGGTGGTTCTCACGCACCAGGTTGCGCGTGAACACGTCGCGGCGCAGGCGGCGCGGGCGCGCCAGGGGATAGGGGGCGGTGTTGGCGTTCATACCGGTATTGTGGCAAATTGGCCGCAGTGCACGGTTTGCCCATGGGCTGCGGGCACAGTACACTCAGGCGCGCCACGGGTACTCCCCCTGGCAGCGGGCGCCAGCAACCTGTTGGCGCCTTTTCGGCACGGCTTACACACGGAGTCCATTTCATGCCTCCCAGCGACCAGCAAGCCCCCGCCGGGTCCCGCCCGCCGGAAAGCACTGCGCCCGACCAGTGGCGCATGGCCGAGCACTGGCCAGAGCTGGTGTCAGCCGTCACCGACCAGTCCATCGAGTCGGTAAGCCTGCTGCTGCGCGGGCTGGACCTGCTGGTCAAGCGTGGGCGGCTCAGCCCGGCCGAATACAAGGTGCTGGCCATGCCCGCCGAGCGGCTCAAGCATTGCGGCATCAATGCTCAGCAGATCGTGCGCTTCCAGAGCGGCCGGGTGCGCCAGTCACATGAAAAGATCGACCTGGCCTACCTGATCGAGTCGGTTCTGCAGGAGCGGCGCAACGAGCTGGCGATCCAGGGCATTGCCGTGCGGCGCAAGTTCAAGCCGGTGGACGTGCTGATCGACCCTACGCTGGGCTTCAGCCTGACGAGCGCCATGCTGGAGTGGAGCACGCACTTTGGCCACCGCATAGACCTGCGGCTGGAAGCCGAGGGTGACCCGACGCGCGCACGCCTGTGGATGAAGACCTACACCGAACACGAACCCGTGCAAAGCGCGGTCTTTGAAGACAGCATCCACTGGTTGCTGCTGCGCCAGATTGCCGCGACCGATGGCGGCATTGACGTGGAACGCAACGTGGCCGACGACGGCGTGGAGCTGACAGCCTGCTTCAAGCGCACGCTTGGCCTGGGCAGCGCTGAACCCGCCAGCAACGCCCCCGCTACGGGGCTGAACCCGGAGTCGGTCTTCCGCAGCATCACCGGGGCCTATGTGGTGGTGTGCTCGGCCGACGCCGACACGCGCCTGGAGGCCGTGGACATTGTGCGCAAGCTGGGCGTGGCGGTGGACGGCGTGGCCAGCGGAGCGCAGGCACTTGACGCCATGCGCGGGCGCGACGTGCACCTGCTGATCCAGGACATGGTGCACCCGCCAGCAGACGTGGCAACCCTGCACAAGGAAATTGCCAGCGCCCACCCCTTGATGCCGCTGGTAGACATAGGCCCCGAAGGCACCCCAGCGAAAAGCGGTGAACACCCGTTGATCCCCCGTGATGCGCTGCGGCAATCGCTGGGTTCCACAGTGATGTTCACGCTGTCCAAGGTGATGTGAACCAACCTTGCCGGTGCGCTGCCCCCAAGCGGTTTGCGACATCTGCCAAACGTGAACGTGGCAAGGCAAGCGCCAGCTGCATTGCTGCTGCAAGGTCTGCTGCGCAGACCACACCGGGCTGCTCTTGCGGCTCCCACGTTTGGGCGAAGGCCAACTGTTTGGCACCTATGCCCGCATGCTCCAACGCCAGGCCCACGCGGGGCAGGGCATGGGCCATGGCCACAATGCGCCCGTGCAGGCTGCTGCCGCAATACCCCCGGCTGGAGGCGATGAGCGCGGCGATGTCCCACAGGTGCAAGGACTCCATCACCCGCACATGCGGCGAAACCATGCGTGCAGCCACGCGCTGCAGCAGGGCCAGATCGTCGTGCCAAGGAGCGGCTCCCGCGCGGAACAGCACCATGCCCAGGCCGGTGCTGGCGGCCAATTCGTCCAACTGAGCGGCGAGAGTGGCAACGGTGGCATCGTCGCCGAAGGCAGCGCTGAACTGCACCGCCAGGTAACCCTGGGGCAGGGCTTCACGCAGAGGCAGCACCTCGCCTTGCGTGGCATGCTGGCTGATGGTGGTGCCGAACAACTCCGCCACGCGCACGGCGGCGTCTGGCACGAGCTCTGCTGACAGGCCTGCAGCGCGCAGGTGGGCTTGCGTGGTCTGGTCGCGCACGCTCACGCGGTTGGCCGACTGCAGGCTGGCTAGCACCTCGTCCCGCATGCGGGCGGGCAAGGCGGGCAGGTTCACGCCACCCACGGCGTGGAAGGCCACGCTCGCCAGTTCGGGCCAACGGCGGCTGGCCATCACGTAAGGTGCGCGTGCGCTGCTGCCGGTCATGCGCCGCACCCAGGCGGCCTGCTCTTGCGGGTGTTGGGTCAGATAAGCGATGTGGACCTGCGCCTCCTGCGGGGGCAGCAGCATCACCGCCGCCTGCCAGGCGCTGCAGGTGAGCAATTCGCCGCCCGCGTGCAGCAGGTGTACTTCAGCGCCCTTCAGCTCGTCGCGCAGCGCATGCCAGGCCCGCACCCGGTGGCCGCCCCAGGGGCGCATGTCGCGCTCGGCCAGCCCGGCGCAGACGATGTTTTCACCGGGCAGCAACGCATCCAGCACATGCGGAAAAAGCAGGTCGCCGAAATTGTGACGGTCGAACGCGCCGAAGATAACGGTGGTGCGCTTCATCCGCGTCATCATGGCGCGGCGCCAGCGGCCCTGCAAGAAAGGGGCCGCTTGTGCTGTACCGGTCAGGCCTGCCCGGCCTTGACCTTCAAACGCCAGGCGTGCAGCAGAGGCTCGGTGTAGCCGCTGGGCTGTTCCTTGCCCTTGAACACCAGGTCCAGCGCTGCCTGGTATGCGGCGCCTTGCGGGTTGGCCACCAGGCTCTTGTAAGCCGGGTCGCCCGCGTTCTGCCCGTCCACCTTGGCGGCCATGCGGGCAAAGGTGTCACGAACCTGCTGCTCCGTCACCACGCCGTGGTGCAGCCAGTTGGCCACGTGCTGGCTGCTGATGCGCAGCGTGGCGCGGTCTTCCATCAGGCCCACGTCGTTGATGTCGGGCACCTTGGAGCAGCCCACGCCCTGGTCCACCCAGCGCACCACGTAGCCCAGGATGCCCTGCGCGTTGTTGTCCAGCTCCTGCTGCTTCTCGGCGTCGGTCCAGTTCGGGTTGGCGGTGACAGGGATCGTCAGCAGGCCGGTCAGCAGGTTGTCGCGCTCGGCGTTGGCGTCGATCTTCTCCAGCTCGATCTGGATGTCCTGCACGTTCACCTGGTGGTAGTGCAGGGCGTGCAGCGTGGCGCCCGTGGGGCTGGGCACCCAGGCGGTGTTGGCACCGGCCTTGGGGTGGCCGATCTTCTGCTCCAGCATGGCGGCCATCAGGTCGGGCATGGCCCACATGCCCTTGCCGATCTGCGCACGGCCACGCAGGCCACACTTCAGGCCCACCAGCACGTTGTTGCGCTCGTAGCTCTGGATCCAGGCGCTGCTCTTCATGTCGCCCTTGCGCACCATGGGACCGGCCAGCATGGCGGTGTGCATTTCGTCGCCAGTGCGGTCCAGGAAACCGGTGTTGATGAAGGCCACACGGCTGGCGGCGGCGGCAATGCAGGCCTGGAGGTTGACGGAGGTGCGGCGCTCCTCGTCCATGATGCCCAGCTTGACGGTGCTGTCGGGCAGGCCCAGCAGCTGTTCGACGCGGCCGAACAGTTCGGCGGCGAAGGCCACTTCCTTGGGGCCGTGCATCTTGGGCTTGACGATGTAGACGCTGCCGGTGCGGCTGTTGCGGATACCGTTGGCGCCATGGCCCTGCAGGTCATGCAACGCGATGGTCGTGGTGACCACCGCGTCCATGATGCCCTCGGGGATCTCTTTCACCGAGCCGTCGGCGGCGGTGTAGAGGATAGCCGGGTTGGTCATCAGGTGGCCGACGTTGCGCACGAACATCAGGCTGCGGCCATGCAGGCGCACCTCGCCGCCGTTGGGAGCGGTGTAGAGACGGTCGGGGTTGAGGCCGCGCGTCAGCGTCTTGCCGCCCTTCTCGAAAGATTCGGTCAGCGTGCCCTTGAGGATGCCCAGCCAGTTGCTGTAGCCCAGGACCTTGTCCTCGGCGTCCACGGCGGCCACGGAGTCTTCCAGGTCGAGGATGGTGGAGAGGGCGGACTCCAGCACCACGTCGGCCACGCCAGCGGCGTCGGTCTGGCCGATGGGGGTGTTGCGGTTGATGATGATGTCGAGGTGGATGCCGTTGTGAGCCAGCAGCACCGACTTGGGTGCGCCTGCGTCACCCTGGTAGCCCACCAGCTGGGCCGGGTCCTTCAGGCCGGTGCTGCCGCCGTTCTTCAGGTTCACCTGCAGGGCGCCGCCCACGATGGCGTAGCCCGTGGCGTCCTTGTGGGAGCCACCGGCCAGAGGCACGGCCTGGTCCAGGAAGTTGCGGGCGAATTCAATGACCTTGGCGCCACGCTTCTCGTTGTAGCCCGGCCCCTTGGCGCAACCGTCAGCCTCGGAGATGGCGTCGGTGCCATAGAGCGCGTCATACAGGCTGCCCCAACGCGCATTGGCTGCGTTGAGTGCGTAGCGTGCGTTCAGGATGGGCACCACCAGCTGCGGGCCAGCCTGGGTGGCCAGCTCAGCGTCAACGTTGGTGGTGGTGGCCTTGGCGCCAGCAGGCTGGGGCACCAGGTAGCCAATGGTTTCCAGGAACTGGCGGTAGGCAGCCATGTTCTGGATGGGGCCGGGGTTGGCGGTGTGCCACTTGTCCAGTTCCACCTGGATGCGGTCGCGCTCGGCCAGCAAGGCAATGTTCTTGGGGGCCAGGTCGGCCACGATGGCGTCGAAACCGGCCCAGAACCTGGCATTGTCGATACCGGTGCCGGGCAGCACCTGGGTTTCAACGAACTGGTGCAGAACGGTAGCCACCTGCAGGCGGCCAACTTGGGTACGAGCGGTCATGAGAGAACCTCCAAGAAAGACAGACATCCGGGGAAAGCGGGGCTGCGCCTCACTTTGCATGAGGAGCACTGTACGTCAACCACGGCGCGCGATTGAGCAACGCCAGAAGTACTCAGCAGTGACTTTTTTATACATAATCAATGCCAGTTGGCCTGCAAAACCATCCTCCTAACCACCTAAACAACAGCCACCAAGCCCATGGACAAACTCAAGGCGATGGAAACCTTCGTGACCGTGGCCACGCGCGGCAGCCTGACCGCCGCCGCCCGCGCCGAGGGTGTAGCCCCCGCCATTGTGGGGCGGCGGCTGGACGCGCTGGAGGCCCACCTGGGCGTGAAACTGCTGGTGCGCACCACGCGGCGCATCACCCTCACCCACGAAGGCAGCGCCTTTCTGGAAGACTGCCAGCGCCTGCTGGCCGAACTGGCCAACGCCGAGGCCAGCGTCAGCGCCGGGGGCGTGCGCGCACGCGGGCACCTGCGCATCACCGCGCCTGCCGGGTTCGGACGGCGGCACGTGGCGCCGCTGGTGCCGCACTTTCGCGAGCTGCACCCCGAGGTGACCATCTCGCTCAACCTGAGCGACCGCGTCATCGACCTGGCTGCCGAGGGCTACGACTGCGCCGTGCGCGTGGGCGATTTGCCCGATTCGTCGCTGGTCAGCATCCGCCTGGCCGACAACCGCCGCCTGTGCGTGGCCACGCCGCGCTACCTGCGCCTGCACGGCCAGCCCCGGCACCCGCACGACCTGGCCCGGTTCGACTGCCTCACGCTGTCGTCTGACGCGTCGCAGACGCGCGGCTGGGCCTTCCAGCTGCCACCGGGTGAAGACGGCAAAGGTGGCGAACTGATCCACCTGCGCCCCGGCGGCCCGCTGGACTGTTCCGACGGGCAGGTGCTGCACGAGTGGTGCCTGGCCGGCTACGGCATTGCCTGGCGCAGCATCTGGGAGGTGGAAAGCGACATTGCCGAAGGCCGCCTGCAAACCGTGCTGGACGAATTTGCCGCGCCGCCCAACGGCATTTACGCGGTGTTTCCGCAGCGCAAGCACCTGGCGCTGCGGGTGCGGCTGTGGATCGACTTTCTGAAGAGCCACTACGGGCAGCAAGATTTCTGGTCGCGGCGGGGCTGAGTGTTGCCGTGCACCGGTTTGCCGGGCAAGATGCCATGTGTTAAATGCGCCCAACCCCTTGCTGACAACGCTCACTGGCGAGACACCATGCCCTCAAACCCCACCGCCATCACCGCCCTGGAGGCTCCTCCCCGCACCAAGCCGTCGAACTACCCCGAGCCCTTCCGCTCGATGATGGCCGGGCGGGTCAAGCGCCCGCTGGGCGACCTGTTCGGGCTCACCAACTTTGGCGTCAACCTGACCGTGCTGCCGCCGGGCGCGGTGTCGGCGCTGCGCCATGCACACACGCTGCAAGACGAATTCATCTATGTGGTGGCGGGCAGCCCCACGCTCTACACGGACGAGGGCCCCACGCAGCTGCAGGCAGGTATGTGCGCGGGCTTCAAGGCCGGGACGGGCAATGCCCACCGGCTGGTCAACGAGTCGGCCGAAGAGGTGATCTACCTGGAGGTGGGCGACCGCACGCCCGGCGATGCGGCCAGCTACCCGGACGAGGATCTGGTGGCGCAACAGGTGGATGGTCAATGGAAGTTCTTCCACAAGAATGGTGAGCCGTACCCGCAGGCTTGAAGGTTGACACGCCCGCCAGACAAGGGCACTGGAGACACGGATGACCGCTTCGCTTGTAACGATTGCGCTGCTGCACTGGGCCGTGCTGCTGGTGCCAGGCTTCAACTTTGTGTTGCTGGGCAAGTTGGCCGCGGGCCAGAGCCGTGCCGCGGCGATGGCGGCGGTCGCGGGCATGACGACCGGGACCCTGGCTTGGGCGACGCTGGCCGTATTGGGCGTTGGGGCGGTTTTTTCGGCACACCCGCTGCTACGGCAGACCGCGCAGGTGGCAGGAGGACTTTACCTGCTGCAACTGGCGGTGAAGCTGTGGCGGTCTGGAACGACACCAACTTCGCCAACAACGGCCCATATGAGCGGAGCGGCGGCCTTCCGGGTTGGTTTCGTCACCAGCGCGCTCAACCCGAAAATCGCGCTGTTTTATGGCAGCGTGTTTGCCACGGCATTGCCCGCCACACCGTCAATGCTTCACACCGCCAGCGCGGTGGGGCTGGTGTACGCCAATTCGATCGTCTGGCACACCGGTCTGGCGCTGGCTTTGTCGCATGGCGCCGTGCAATCGGCCTACCTGCGCCACTTTGCCACGCTCAACAGGGTTTCGTCGGCGGTGGTGGGGGTGTTTGGCGCCCGCCTGCTGGCCGAAACCATCCAGGAGTGGCGCAGGCAAATGGCCTGACCACAACGCATGCCCTACCAGCTGCTCGCCGACGCCGTGCTCGCCCTGCACTTCGGTGTGGTGGTGTTCGTGGTGGGCGGGCTGCTGGCGGTGCTGGTGGGCAATGGGCTGGGTTGGCGCTGGGTAAACCGGCGGCGCTGGCGGCTCATGCACCTGGTGGCGGTAGTGGTGGTGGCGGCGCAAGCTTGGCTGGGTGTGCTGTGCCCGCTCACCACGCTGGAATCCTGGCTGCGGGCGCAGGCTGGCGGGGCGGGCTACAGCGGCAGTTTCGTGCAGCACTGGTTGCAACAAGCCATCTATTTCGAGGCACCGCTGTGGGTGTTCACCTTGGCCTACACCGTGTTTGGTGTTTTGGTGCTGGCAACCTGGCGGATTTTTCCACCACAAGCGTGATGAATGCCGCGCTTAAACCGCATCTCATCCCCGTCTTCCCATATGTGGCCCCCTGCGCCCACACAGCGTTTTCCCTGACCACTGCCGTGTGGCAGTGATCCACCCTCATTGACCGGACGCTCTGACAGCTAAGCTTGCCCGACAACTGTTTCTCCCCCGAACCATTCAAAAAGGGTTGTCCATGGGTTTCAAGCGCATGTCGGTGTCCAGCCGCTTGTTCACGGGTTTTGCCATAGTGCTGCTGTTTCTGGTGGTACTCACGGGTTTTGCCATCCAGCGCATGTCGCAGATCAACCAGCTGGTGGAAAAGATCGTGCTCTACAACAACGCCGAGTCGGATGAGCTGAGCGTGATGTTCGACAGCGTATTAGGCCGCTGCGTGCTGCTGCGCGATATACACCTGAAGGCAGACCCGCCGTCTTACGCCAAGGACATGGAGGCCTTTCAGACGTTTGCCAAGGACTACGCCACCGCCAAGGGCACGTTGCAGAAAATCCTGGAATCGCAACCCGACGCCAAGGACAAGCACGCCATCTTTGCCGACATGGTGAAGCTGGAAGACAAGTCGCAGGTCGTCTTCAAGAAGGCGGCGGAACTGCTGGGCCCGGCAGGCAACCCGGACGAAGCGCGGCAATACCTGGTGTCTGACGTGATGCCGCTGCAGACGCAATGGCTGGACGCGATCAACGCGCTGCTGAGCGTGAACTCGGAACTGAGCAAGGCCGACAGCGAGACGGTGGCGGCGTCGTACGTCAAGTCCAGCTGGTTCATGGTGACGGTATGCCTGCTGGCGACGGTGCTGGGTGCGGTGATAGCGGTGGGCATCATTCGCGGCCTGACCGCCCAGCTGGGGGGCGAGCCCGCGTATGCCGCTGACGTGGCGAAGCACATTGCACAGGGGCACCTGGCGGTGGCGGTGAATGCCCGCAACCATGACCGAAGCAGCCTGCTGGCGGCGCTGCGCGACATGCGTGACAGCCTGGCGGGTATCGTGGGCGAGGTGCGTTCGGGCTCCGACGCCATCACCACCGCGGCCACGCAGATTGCCGCAGGCAACCAGGACCTGGCCGGGCGCACCGACGTGCAGGCCCGATCGATTGAACAGACTGCCTCGGCCATGGACGCGCTGACCGCCACGGTCAAACAGAACGCCGACAGCGCTCAGCAGGCCAACGCGATGGCGGTGGCCGCATCTGAAGTGGCGGAACAGGGCGGCGCCATGGTGGCGCAGGTGGTGGAGACGATGGGCTCGATCAACGAGTCGTCCAGGAAGATCGTGGACATCATCGGCGTGATCGAGGGCATCGCCTTCCAGACCAACATCCTGGCGCTGAACGCGGCCGTGGAAGCCGCGCGGGCGGGCGAGCAGGGGCGCGGCTTCGCCGTGGTGGCGGCCGAGGTGCGCAGCCTGGCGCAGCGCTCTTCAGTCGCGGCCAAAGAGATCAAAGACCTGATTGACGATTCGGTGCAGAAGGTGGATTCGGGCAGCCAACTGGTGGAGCGCACCGGCAAGACCATGGGTGATCTCGTGACCAGCGTGAAGCGCGTGACGGAACTGGTGGGCGAAATCACGCTGGCCAGCCAGGCACAAAGCCGTGGCATCGAACAGGTGAACGGGGCGATTACGCAGATGGACCAGGTGACGCGCCAGAATGCCGCGCTGGTGGAGCAGGCTGCCGCCGCCTCGCAACTGCAGCAGAGTGCCGCGCAGAAGCTGGCGAACGTGGTGCGGGTGTTCCGGCTGGAGCACTCAGCGGCGTGAAACCGCTGTCAAGCCTTCGTACAGTTCTGGCCGCCGCCCGGGCAGTTGCCCTTCACCGTCTTGGGGCAGCGGCAGCAGGGTGACGACCAGCAGGGCGGCATCCCGCCCGGCCTGCGCCAGCACCTTGCCGCGCGGCCCGGCCACGGTGCTCAGGCCGCCATAGGCCAGGCCAGCCTCCACACCGCAGGCGTTGGCGTAGGCCACGTAGAGCTGGTTTTCGCACGCCCGCGCGGGCACCAGCAGTTGCTGCACCTCGTCAAAGGCGGGCATGTTGGCGGTGGGCACCAACACGGCATCGGCCCCTTGCAGCGCCAGCAGGCGCGCGGCCTCGGGGAACTCCACGTCGTAGCAGATGAGCAGCCCCAGGCGCCAGCCCCGGTACACGAAGGTGGCGGGCGGCTGCGGGCCGGGAGTGAAGCGGGCTTCGTCCACCGCGCCGAACAGGTGGGTCTTGCGGTAATTGGCCAAGGGGGTGCCATCCGGCCCCAGAGCCTGGGCGGCGTTGTAGGGGCGCTGCCCGTCAGGGGCTGCCTCGGGGTAACCATAGACCAGTGCCAGGCCATGGCGGCGGGCGATGGCGCCCACGGCGCTGGCCCAAGCCCCATCGGCAGGCTGGGCCACGGCGCGCAGCCATTCGGGATCGCGGTGGTAGCCGGTGAGCGCCATCTCGGGTGTGATCAACAGGTCGGCGCCTGCGGCACGGGCTTGGGCGGCTGCGGCGTCGAGCCGTTCCAGCGCGTGCGCCGTTACCTGCGCCTCAGCTTCGGCAGAGGGTGCATCTGCGTATGGCGCTTGCCAGAGTGCAACGGTCAACGGACTCTTCATGCCGTCTTGCTCCTGTTCACCAAGGTTTTCATTCTCGGTACGCTTGCTGCCAGGGTTGTAACATTTCTCCATGCCCTTGGTCATTGCTGCCTGCTGCCTCCTCGTCATTGCAACCACCGTGATGCACTATGAGGTGCTGCGCAGCCTCAACGCACGCCTGCCTGCATTGAACGTGCCCAAACGGGCCAAGCTGCTCGTGGTGATGCTGGTGGCGTTCGTTTCCCACGCAGCCGAAATCACCCTGTACGGCGTGGCGCTGTACGCGCTGGTGACGTGGTTGGGGGCAGGCACACTGGCTGGCAGCAGCGACATCACGATCTGGTCCTACCTGTACTTCTCGGCAGAAACGTACACCTCTCTGGGCTTCGGCGACATCACTCCAGTAGGCCCCATCCGGCTGATGGCGGGTGTCGAGGCACTCAACGGGTTGTTGCTGGTGGGCTGGTCCGCTTCTTTCACCTACATCTCCATGGAACGTTTCTGGCAACCGAAAAAGCCTTGAGGCGGATCAATCCGGCAAGGCCACCGGCCCGATCTGCGGGTACAGGTCCCCCGGGCCGGGGTTGCCTGGCGCGCTGCCGCCGCCCAGGTGGCGCACGATGCCCCACACCGCGTTGAGCGAGGTCTGCACCGCGCCTTCCACCCAGGCGGGCGTGAAGGAAATGTCGTCCCCGGCCAGGAAGATGCCGCGCTCGGCGGCGGGCAGGCCGTCTTGCATGAAGTGGCCGTACATGCGGTGGTTGTAGCGGTAGTGGCCCGGCAGCGCGCCCTTGAAGGCACCGAGGAAGTGGGGGTCGGCCTCCCACGACACGGTGATGGGGTCGCCGATGATGTGGCTGGCGATGTCCACGTCGGGGTAGATCTTCTTGAGCGCGGCCAGGGCGAGCTGCACGCGCTTTTCGGGGGACTGCGGCAGCATCTTGAGCGCGTCGCTCATCCACGCGTAGCTCAGGCAGATGACGCCGGGCTGGTCGGGGCCGTTGTCGAACAGGTAGGTGCCGCGCGTGAGCCGGTCGGTGAGGGTCATGCTCATGCGGTCGCGGCCGGTGGTGGGGTCCACGTCTTTCCAGAAGGGGCGGTCCACCATCACGAAGGTCTTGGACGACTGCATGTAGCGCGTGCGGTCCAGGGCCATCCACATCTTCTGCGAGAACAGGGCCTCGTCGCAGTCGATCTGCGTGGTGAGCAGCCAGCTCTGGCAGGTGACCAGAGCCGCCTCGTAATGGCGCGTGGTGCCCCAGGCGTCGGTGATGGCCAGGCGCCCGTCAGCCGCGCGGGCAATGGCGCGCACGCCGGGGCGCGGCCCGCCCTGGTGCAGGGCCGACAGGGTGGTGCCCGCGGGCCAGTGGTTCAGCTGCGCTGGCGCCAGGTCCCACAGGCCCAGTGGCACCTGCTGCGCGCCGCCCACGATGAGGTGCTGGTCTTCGTCGCAGCCGGTGAGCACCACGCGCAGGATCTCCAGCATGGTGTTGGGGAAGTCCGAGTCCCAGCCGCCAGTGCCAAAGCCCACCTGGCCGAACACCTCGCGGTGGCGGAAGGACAGCCGCGCGAACGCGGGCGACTGGGCCACGAAGTCGTAGAAGGTGCGGTCGTCCCACAGGGGCACGAGTTGGTCCCACAGGGCCTTCAGGCGCGGCACGTCGCGCTGGCGCAGGGCCTGTTGCAAATCACCAAAACCTGCCCCGGTTTCCAGGGCCTCAGCCCAGGCCTCGGCCACCTCGCGGAACAGCGGTGGCAGGTCGTCCAAGGTGCGTGCGTAGTGGGTCTGGCCTTCCAGGTCGATGACGGTGCTACCCGCCGCCGGGGTGAGCGGGTTGGGGAAGGGCTGCGTCTGCAGGCCCAGCTGGTTGACGTAATGGAAGAAGGCGGTGGACGAGCGCGGGAAGCGCATGCCGCCGAGTTCGGCCACCACGCCGCGCCCGCCCTCGAAGGCTTGCGAACGCAAGCGCCCGCCCATGCGGGAGGCCTCGTACACCACGGGCTTGAGGCCGAGCTTCATCAGCTCGAAGGCGGCCACCATGCCCGCCATGCCGCCGCCGACGATGGCGACCTCGGTGCCCAGCCGGTTGGTGGGCAACTGGCCCAGGCCAGCGGGCGAAGCCAGCCAGTCGTCGTAGGCAAAGGGGAAGTCCGGGCCGAAGATGGTGACGGGCGCGTCGGCGGGGCGCAGGGGGGTGGCTTGGCTCATGGCGTGCATCTCCTCAGAACAGGCCCCACACCAGGGCGGCAGCGGTACCCCACATCATCAGGGCAACGGCCCCGTCGATGAAGCGCCAGATGGACAGCGAACCCAGGCGGCGGCCCAGCCAGAACACGGCCACGCCCAGCGTGAGGAACCACACCATGGAACCCATGACCGCACCTGCGCCAAACACCTTGTTGCCAGGCACGCCGTAGGCCAGCGACGCGGTGCCGATGAGCACCGCTGTGTCCAGCCAAGCATGGGGGTTGAGCCACGAGAAGGCCAGGGCGGTGAGCACGGCCTGGCGGCGGGTGAGGTTGGGCTTGGCGGCGCTGGCGTCAGCGTCGGCCTGAATGGCGGGCGCCGCCGGGCGCCAGCAGCGGCGCGCGGCCTGGGTGCCGTACACCAGCAGGAACAGCACCCCGGCGCCGATGAGGGCGCCCTGCAGCTTGTCGGAAAGCCCCCCGAGCTGCGCCAACCCCAGCACGCCCAGGGCGATGAGGGCCACGTCGGCCAGCACACAAACCGCCACGGTGAGCCACAGGTGCTGGCGCTGCAGGCCCATGCGCAGCACGTGGGCGTTTTGCGGGCCAATGGCCATGATGAGCGACAGGCTCAAGGCCATGCCCGCCGTGAAGGTGGGCGACATGAAGGCAGGGAAGGACAGGGCGGGAACGAAGGCAGTCATGGGAATCTCCGGCACAGACCGGGGCGCATGGCCCACGGCTTGGATGTGTGATGGAGCGGAGTGTGCCCTTTTTGCCCTTCTAGTTAAACCTTATCAATCAGAAATCAATTCAGTTAAAAATTATTTACTTCATGCGGAGGTGATGGCCTGCCGCGTCTGGGAAGGGGTTTCGCCAAACAGGGCCTTGTACTCCTGGCTGAAGTGGCCCATGTGCCAGAAGCCCCAGCGTGCGGCCACATCAGCAATCGTGACGGACGGCGCTTCGTCGCGCAACGCGCGGCGCACGGCGTTGAGGCGCACGGCGCGCAGGTAGGCCACGGGGCTCATGCCCAGCACTTCCTGGAAGCAGTTCTGCAAGGTGCGGCGGGTGACGTGCAGTTCGACGCACAGGCGCTGCACGCTGAGCGGTTCGTGGGGCTGCTCGAACACCAGGCTGCGCACGCGGTGCACCAGCTCCTGGCGGCGCAGCTGGCGGGGGTTGACGGCCTCGGTCAGCGTGTCGGGCACCAGGGTGTCGCTCAACACGGTGAGCAGGGCTTCACGCAGGGCGCGTCGGCTGGCTTCGTGGTTGAGCACCTGCGGCTGGCCCTGCAGGCTGCGCAGCACTTCACGCAGCATGCCCACCAGGCGCAGGCGCTGCAAGGGGGTGAGCGTCTGCACGCTGGGCCCGCCTGCCCAGCCGCCCGGGCCGTCGCCGGGCCAGTCGCGGTGGTGCAGCTCACGCACATGGCGGGTCAGCTGCTCGCGGGCAAACACCATGCCGTACAAGCCATGGCCAGCGGGCACCTGCAGGTCAAAGGGTTCGTCGCCCCCCGCCAGCATGAGCTGCAAACCATGGGCAGGCCGGCCCATGAAGCGCAAGCCCTCGGCGGCCTCCGGCACCGCCAGGCCCACCCAGATGCCGCCCTGCCAGGTACGGCAGTGCTGGCTGGTGGCGCAAGTGGCCACTTCTTCAAACACCTGCAGGTCGTGGTCGAACAGTTCGCGCACCTCGCCGTGGAACACGCCGGGTGATGTTTGCTCGTACTCCTGGTCCCAAGCGTCCAGATTGCGGGCGTGGATGTGCACCTCTCGCGTGTGTTTGACGCGAAAGCAGGCCTCGGCGGCATTGGGCTGCACCAACATGGCGTGCTCCTTCCAGGGTTTCCCTCCGACCGGGCACGAGTATCAAGTTCCGTGCCACGGCTCGCTTGAGGGAAAACCCGCGCCACGCTATCCCGTTTCGGAAAAAACACCGCCCCGGGCACGCCAGTTGCTCAAATGGGATACCACCCCACAGCCCAAGCGGCCCAACATTCGCCCCAGGCTGCCCGAGCCGTTTCGGGCGACTTGAACACGAGCAACAGACATGTCAACCACACCCAAACAGGTCTCGCGGGAGCTCAAGCCCGTGCTGGGAACCTTCTCGCTCTGGGGCATTGCCGTGGGGCTGGTCATCTCCGGCGAGTACTTCGGCTGGAGCTACGGCTGGGCCAGCGCAGGGACCCTGGGCTTCCTGCTGGCCACGGTCTTCGTGGCGCTGATGTACACCACCTTCATCTTCAGCTTCACGGAACTGTCCACCTCCATCCCGCACGCGGGCGGCCCCTTTGCCTATGCGCGCCGCGCCTTCGGGCCCACGGGCGGCTTCATCGCGGGCTTTGCCACACTGGTGGAATTCGTCTTCGCGCCGCCCGCCATTTCGCTGGCCATCGGCGCCTACCTGGGTCTGCAGTTCCCCAGCCTGGACCCGAAGATCGCCGCACTTGGGGCCTACGTCATCTTCATCGCGCTCAATGCACTGGGCGTGGGCATTGCCGCCACCTTTGAACTGGTGGTGACGCTGCTGGCCGTGGCGGAGTTGCTGGTGTTTGCCGGGGTGGTGGCGCCGGGCTGGTCGCTCACCAACTTCGTGGCCAACGGTTGGGCGGGCTCGGGCACGCTCACCGTGGGCACCTGGGCGGGCATCTTCGCGGCCATCCCGTTTGCCATCTGGTTCTTCCTGGCCATCGAAGGCGCCGCCATGGCCGCCGAAGAAGCCAAGGAGCCGCGCCGCACCATTCCCATCGCCTACATCACCGGCATCCTCACGCTGGTGGCGCTGGCCTTCCTGGTCATGGTCATGGCCGGCGGCGTGGGCGACTGGTCCAAGCTGTCCAACATCAACGACCCGCTGCCCCAGGCCATGAAGATGGTGGTGGGCGAGTCCAGCGGCTGGCTGCACATGCTGGTGTGGATCGGCCTGTTCGGGCTGGTGGCGTCGTTCCACGGCATCATCCTGGGCTACTCGCGCCAGATGTTCGCCCTGGCCCGCGCAGGCTACCTGCCCGCCTACTTCGCCAAGGTGCACCCGCGCTTCAAGACCCCCGTGCGCGCCCTGGTGGGTGGCGGCGTGGTGGGCGTGGCGGCCGTGTTCAGCGACCAGTGGGTGACCTTCGGCGGCCAGCCGCTGACGGCCAACATCGTGACCATGGCCGTGCTGGGCGCGCTGGTGATGTACATCATCTCCATGGCTGCACTGTTCAAGCTGCGCGCCAGCGAGCCTTTGCTGGACCGTCCCTTCCGCGCCCCGTTCTACCCACTGTTCCCGGGCATTGCCCTGGTCTGCGGCTTGGTATGCCTGTTCGCGGTGGTGTACTTCAACGCCATGCTGTCGGTGCTGTTCCTGGCGCTGATGGGGCTGGCCTACCTGTACTTCCGCCTGACCTCGGCCCAGCGCGACGCCGCCCCGCTCGACGCGATGCTGGGTGCCACGGCAGAATGATCCATGGGGTGGCGAACACCGCCCCTGCCAAATAGGAGTCAGCCTTGAGCCTGAGCACCACCCTGGGCGGCGTCACCTACCGCTTCGGCAGCCTGCGCGAGGTGATGGCCAAGGCCACGCCCCTGCGCTCGGGCGACTGCCTGGCCGGGCTGGCCGCGACCTCTGAACAGGAACGCGTGGCGGCACGCTGGGTGCTGGCGGACGTGCCGCTGGCGCGCTTCCTCAACGAAGCACTGGTGCCCTACGAGGCCGACGAGGTCACGCGCCTCATCATCGACAGCCACGACGCGCAGGCCTTCGCGCCGGTTTCGGCCCTGACGGTGGGGGGCTTGCGAGACTGGCTGCTGGGCGAGCAGGCCACGCCCGAAGCGCTGCGCCGCCTGGCCCCTGGCCTGACGCCCGAGATGGTGGCCGCCGTGAGCAAGCTGATGCGCAACCAGGACCTGATGCTGGTAGCGCGCCGCTGCGAAGTGATCACCCGCTTTCGCAACACGCAGGGCCTGCGCGGGCACCTCACGGTGCGGCTCCAACCCAACCACCCCACCGACGACCCGGCTGGCATCGTGGCCAGCATGATCGACGGGCTGATGCATGGCGCGGGCGACGCGGTGGTGGGCATCAACCCTGTGTCGGACAGCGTGCCTGACCTGGTGCGCCTGAACCACGTGCTGGCCGAGGTGCTGGAGCGTGGTGCCATACCCACACAGACCTGCGTGCTGACGCACGTGACCAACACCATGCAGGCCATGAGCATGGGCGCGCCGGTGGACCTGGTGTTCCAGTCCATTGCGGGCACCGAAGGGGCCAACCGCTCCTTCGGCATCAGCCTGGCCTTGCTGGACGAGGCCCATGCCATGGCCCAGGCCCTGGGCCGCGGCACGCTGGGCAGCAACGTGATGTACTTTGAAACCGGCCAGGGCAGCGCCTTGTCGGCCAACGCCCACCACGGGGTGGACCAGCAGACCTGCGAGGCACGCGCCTACGCCGTGGCGCGCCGTTACCAGCCGCTGCTGGTGAACACGGTGGTGGGTTTCATCGGCCCGGAATACCTGTACGACGGCAAGCAGATCACCCGCGCCGGGCTGGAAGACCACTTCTGCGGCAAGCTGCTGGGCCTGCCCATGGGCTGCGACATCTGCTACACCAACCACGCCGAGGCCGACCAGGACGACATGGACAACCTGATGGTGCTGCTGGCCACGGCGGGGCTGAACTTCCTGATCGGCGTGCCCGGCGCCGACGACGTGATGCTGAACTACCAGAGCACATCCTTCCACGACGCGCTGGTGCTGCGCGAGATGCTGGGCCTGAAACGCGCGCCCGAATTCGAGGCCTGGCTGCAATGCATGGGCGTGACCGACACAGCGGGCCGCCTGCTGCCTCCGGGCCGCCAGCCCGCCCTGCCCCACACGCTGTGGACCTTGCCGGAGGCGGCATGAAACTTGAAGTCGTGGCCCCCGACCCGCTGGAGCTGGCAGCCAATGAAACACCTTCGCCCCGGCCCGACCCCTGGTTCCACCTGAAGCGGCACACCCCCGCGCGCATTGCGCTGGGTCGCAGCGGCGTGAGCCTGCCCACGCGCGAGGTGCTGGGCTTTTCACTGGCACATGCCCAGGCGCGCGACGCCATCCACTTGCCGCTGGACACCGGCACCCTGTGCGCCGAACTGCAAGCCGACGGCTGGCCCGCCCCCCTGCTGCTGCACAGCCGCGCCCACGACCGCCACGAATACCTGCTGCGCCCCGACCTGGGCCGCCGCCTGGACGACGCCAGCCTGGAACGCCTGGCCCGGTGGCGCGAAGGGCAGGCCGCCCCCACCCTGGCCCTGGTGGTGGGTGACGGCCTGTCGGCCCTGGGCATTCAGCGCCACGCAGCGCCGCTGCTGCGCGCCATCAGGCAAGCCCTTGACGGCACCGTGACGCTGGCGCCACCCGTGGTGGTGCAGCAGGCCCGCGTGGCCGTGGCCGACGAGGTGGGCGAGCAACTGGGCGCCCGCATGGTGGCCATGGTGGTGGGCGAACGCCCGGGGCTGAGTTCGCCCGACAGCGTGGGCATCTACCTGACGATCGCCCCCCGCGTGGGCTGCACCGACGCGCAGCGCAACTGCATCTCCAACGTCCGCCCGGCGGGGCAGGACGTGAGCACCGCCGCTGGCCGCCTGGCCTGGCTGGTGCGCGAAGGCCTGCGCCTGGGGCAGACCGGTGTGGCGTTGAAGGACCACAGCGGGTTGCCGCTGGTGGGTGTCTAGGGTTAGGCCTCCTGGGCGCTGTCGCCCTGTCCAATCCAACGTTCTTCCGAATTCTTCAGGTGGTTCACCATCGCCGCCTGGGCCGCTTGCGGGTCGCGCGCCTCCAGCGCCCGGCAAATAGCTTCGTGCTCCACCAGTGCGCATTCCCAGGTGCGAGCGTTCTCGGCGCGGTGCGTCAGACGCGTCGAGATGGGGCTGTGGCGCCCATCGAAGAGTTCGCCCACCATGCGCGCCAGTATGGTGTTGCCCGTGGCCTCTGCCAGCAAGACGTGAAAGCGCCGGTCCGCCTCCACAGGGGGGGTGCCCTTGGCGATGTCTTGGCGCATTCCCTCCACGCAGTTCCGCAGACGCTCCAGCACCGGCTTGCTCATGCGTGCGGCGGCCAGCGCCGCCACGGCGCCTTCCAGCGTTGAGCGGGCCTGCATCAGTTCGGTCGGGCTGTCGCCCAACAGGCCCATCGCGGCGTCCTCGCCCAGGGGGCGCGCGCAAACGTAAACCCCCGAACCCATGCGGATTTCCACGCGCCCTTCGATTTCAAGCGCAATGAGCGCCTCGCGCAGCGACGGGCGCGAAACCCCCAATTGAAGCGCCAGTTCCCGCTCGGGCGGCAGCCTCGCCCCGGGCCCGTACCGGCCCTCCTCAATCACCGCGCGTATCTGGTCGGCCACCTGCTGGTACAGCCGCCGCGCGTCGGCAGGTTTCACCACAGCGGACATCGCAACCCCTTGAGAAATGACATTTGGTCAGACCAAAACCTGGACTGGCTGGAGATTACACCACCGTCTGCCTCAAAAATACCTTACACTGGTAAGACCAATTTACCAAACAAACCAAAGTGGCCTGACCCATTCGGCCTGACCACCTTGACCAGGAAAACCACTTTATGTTGACCGTGATCTGCGACTCGCCGCGCGACCTCCAGGCCCGCGAATGCGCCAAACCCGAACGCGCCCCGGGCGAAGTCCTCGTGCGGGTGAGGCGCGTGGGCGTCTGCGGCACCGATCTGCACATCTTCACGGGCAACCAGCCTTACCTGTCCTACCCCCGGGTGATGGGGCACGAACTGTCGGGCACGGTGGAAGAAGCCGACACGGGCAGCCCGCTGAAACCCGGCGACACGGTTTACGTGATGCCCTACCTGTCGTGCGGGCGCTGCGTGGCCTGCCGCCAGGGCAAGACCAACTGCTGCGTCAACATCCAGGTGCTCGGGGTGCACCGCGACGGCGCCTTCACCGAATACCTGAGCGTGCCCGAGCCATTCGTGCACCGGGCCGAAGGCATTTCGCTGGACCAGGCGGCCATGCTGGAATTCCTGGCCATTGGCGCGCACGCGGTGCGCCGTGGCGATGTGGCGCCAGGGCAGCGGGTGCTGGTGGTGGGCGCGGGGCCCATTGGCCTGGCGGCCATGCTCTTTGCCAAGCTGCGGGGTGCCAGCGTCACGGCCCTGGACGGGCGGCGCGACCGGCTGGCGTTCGCAGCGCAACACATCGGCGTGGCAGCCACCGTCGAACTGGGCGCGGGCGATGAGCCTGCCCTGCGAGACATCAGCGGCGGGGAGTTTTTTGACGTGGTGTTCGACGCCACCGGCAACGCCCAGGCCATGGAGCGGGGCTTTCGCTTCCTGGCCCATGGCGGGCGGTACGTGCTCGTCTCCATCGTCCAGGGCAACATCAGCTTCTCGGACCCGGAATTCCACAAACGCGAAGCCACGCTGCTGAGCAGCCGCAACGCCACCCAGGAGGACTTCCAGACCGTGGTGGCGGCCATGCGCGCCGGGCAGGTGCCAGACCAGGCCCTGGCCACCCACCGCATGGCGCTGGCCGAGGTGCCGCAGCAATTCCAGCAACTGCTGGACCCGGCCCAGGGCGTCATCAAGGCCATCATCGAGTGTTGAGGCGCACATGAGACCGGCCAACCCCATCCTGCAGTTTGGCACCAGCCGCTTCCTGCAGGCGCATGTCGATTTCTTCGTGTCGCAGGCCATGGACCACGGGCAGGCGCTGGGCGGCATCACGGTGGTGCAGACCACCTCCAGCGCCACCAGCTCGGTACGCACCCAGGCATTCACCCGGCCCAAAGGCTTCCCCGTGGTCGTGCGCGGCCTGGTGGATGGCCAGCCCGTGGAGCAACACCACGACTGCCACGCCATACGCAAGGCGTTCAACGCCAACAACGACTGGCCGCTGGTCCGCGCCGAGATGTGCGCCGGTGTGCAGGTGGTGGTGTCCAACACCGGCGACAGCGGCTGGGCCCTGTTCCCCGAGGATGGCCCGCACCTGCTTGCTACGGACGCCCCTGCGCCCCGGTCCTTCCCGGCCAAGCTGCTGGTGCTGCTGCATGGCCGCTGGACGCAGTGCCCCAGCGCGCCGCTGACCGTGCTGCCCTGCGAACTGGTCTCGCGCAATGGCTCGCGCCTGCACGAGCTGGTGGAGGCGCTGGCCCGGGAGTGGAAATGCCCGCCGGCCTTCCTGGCCTGGCTGGGCGCAGCCGTGGTGTGGGGCAATTCGCTGGTGGACCGCATCGTCTCCGAGGCCATCGTGCCGATTGGGGCCGTGGCCGAACCCTATGCCCTGTGGGCCATCGAACGGCAGCCCGGCCTGTGCCTGCCGTGCCAGCACCCGGACATCGTGCTCACCAACGACCTGGACCGTGTTGAACGCCTGAAGCTGCACCTGCTCAACCTGGGCCACACGGTGCTGGCCGACCTTTGGCTGGACGGCGGCCACGACCCCGACATGACCGTGCTGCAAGCGATGAACCACCCCGTGATGCGCAGCGCGCTCGAGGCCGTCTGGCAGCAAGAGGTGTTGCCCGTGTTCGACGCGATGGGCGAAGGCGGCGAGGCCGCGTCTTACCTTGCCACGCTGAGGGACCGGCTGCTCAACCCCTACCTGGTACACCGCCTGGCCGACATTGCCCAGAACCACGCCGCCAAAAAGGAGCGGCGAATCGCGCCCGTGGTGGAGCTGGCCCAGCGGCACGCGCCCGCACTGGCGCAGCCCCGCCTGCGCGCCCTGCTGCAGCTGGAAACCGCCTGACCTGGCGGACGTGACAGGAGACCCCAACCCATGCCCCATTCCCTCCCCCCCGTGCTGGTGCTGCAGCCTGGCGACAGCGTGGCCGTTGCCCGCGTCGCGCTCGCGCCCGGCGCAACCATCCTGGCCGAAGGCCGTTCCGTGACCGTGCTCGACCCCATCGCCGAAGGCCACAAGATCGCCATCCGGGCGCTGGACGCGGGGCAGCCGGTCATCAAATACGGCCAGCCCATCGGCCTGGCAGCCGGGGCCATTCAGGCGGGCCAGCATGTGCATGTGCACAACGTGACCATGGCCGATGCCACGTCCACGCAAGACAACGCCGGACACCTGTACGTGCCGACTGAACGGGCAGAAGCTCCCGCCACGTTTGACGGTTACGTGCGGCCCGGCGGGCGCGTGGGCACGCGCAACTTCATCGGGGTCATTGCTTCGGTCAACTGTTCCGCCTCGGTGTGCAAGGCCATTGCACAGCATTTCACCGCCGACGTTTTGAACACCGCATTCCCAGGCGTGGACGGCGTGGTGGCCATCACCCACGGCAGCGGCTGCGGCATGAGCAACACCGGCGAAGGCTTCGAGCTGCTGCGCCGCACCTTGCTGGGCTATGCGCGGCACCCCAACTTCGCTGCGGTGCTGCTGGTGGGCTTGGGGTGCGAGGTGAACCAGGTCGCAGCCCTGGCCGAAGCGCTGCTGGACGAGCAGCCTGGCAGGGTGCGCACCCTGTCCATACAGGACGCGGGCGGCACCCGGGAAGCCATCGAGCAGGGCAAGGGCATGGTGCAGGAACTGGCCGCCCAGGCCGCCATGGCCCGGCGCACGGCGGTACCAGCGCACCATCTGGCGGTGGGCTTGCAATGCGGCGGGTCCGACGGTTATTCGGGCATCAGCGTCAACCCGGCGCTGGGCGCGGCGGTGGACCTGCTGGTGCGCCATGGGGGCACGGCCATCTTGTCGGAAACCCCCGAGATCTTTGGCGCGGAACACCTGCTCACCGCGCGCGCGGCCAGCGCCGAAGTGGCGGCCAAGCTCATGGAACGGCTGCACTGGTGGCAGAACTACACGCAAGCCCACGGCGCGTCCATGAACAACAACCCTTCGCCCGGCAACAAGGCGGGCGGCATCACCACCATTCTGGAAAAGTCCCTGGGCGCCGTGGCCAAGGGCGGGGGCAGCGGCCTGATGGACGTTTACGGCTACGCCGAGCCGGTGCGCAGCCCGGGGCTGGTGTTCATGGACACGCCCGGCTACGACCCCGTGTCGGCCACCGGGCAAATCGCGGGCGGGGCCAACCTGGTCTGCTTCACCACGGGCCGGGGGTCCACGTTTGGCGCCAAGCCGGTGCCCTCCATCAAGCTGGCCAGCAACACGGCCATGTACCGGCGCATGGTGCAGGACATGGACTTCAACGCCGGGCAGGTGGTGGACGGCACACTCAGCATCCAGGCGGCGGGGGAGCAGATATTCCGCCTGATGCTGGACGTGGCTTCGGGCAGACGAACGGCCAGCGAACTGCTGAGCCTGGGTGACAACGAATTCGTGCCCTGGCAACTGGGCGCGGTGATGTGATGGAGCAGGCCATGGAACTGGACGTGCTGACGCTGGGCGAAGCGATGGTGCTGTTTGCCGCTGACGAAGCGGGGACGCTGGCGCTGGTTGAACGCTTTCACCGCTTTGTTGCTGGCGCCGAGCTGAACGTGGCCATCGGCCTGAGCCGCCTGGGCCTGCGCGCGGGCTACCTGAGCCGCCTGGGCAAAGACGCCTTCGGGCGCGTGGTGCTAGACACCCTGGCAGCGGAAAGCATCACACCAACACTGGTGGCAATGGACGAACAACACCCCACGGGGTTCATGCTCAAGTCCCTGGAGCTTGACGGGCGCGACCCGCAGATCGAGTACCACCGCCGGGGTTCGGCCGCGAGCTGCATGGGCGTGGCCGATCTTCAACGGCTGCAGGGCGTTCGCGCCCGCCACCTGCACGTCACGGGCATCAGCCCGGCGCTGTCGCCGTCTTGCCGCGAACTCACGTTCGAGGCCATCCGGTGGGCCCGGCGCCAGGGCATGACCGTGTCGTTCGACCCCAACCTGCGCCCGCGCCTGTGGCCAAGCGAAGAAGACATGACCCGCACGGTCAACGAACTGGCAGCACTCTGCGACTGGGTGATGCCGGGCCTGGCGGAAGGGCAGCGCCTGACCGGCCTGACCGATGCTTCGGCGATTGCCCGGTTCTACCTGACGCGCGGTGCCACGCTGGTGGCCGTCAAGCTGGGGCCCCAAGGCGCGTGGTGCGAACAGCAGGATGGCAAGGGCTGGCTGGTGCCCGGCGTTGCGGTGGCCCGCGTGGTGGACACGGTGGGGGCGGGCGACGGCTTTGGCGTGGGCCTGATCAGCGGCATGCTGGACGGGCTGACGCCACCCCAGGCCGTGGCGCGCGGCAACCTGATCGGGGCGCGCGTGGTGCAGTTTCCGGGCGACAGCGACGGCCTGCCGACCCGTCAGAAACTGGACCAGTTCGCCGCATCGGCTTGAGGCCACTCCCCGCGCGTCACTGCGCGGCCAGGTCAAAGATGCGTTGCATGGGCACCCACTTCTCGCCCTGGGGCGTCCACGGCGTGGGCGCCTGGTAGGTCCACATCAGGGTTTCCCATTTTTGAATCACGGGGCTCGCCGCAGACGCGGCAGCCATGCCCTCGGGGCTGTAGATGGCGGGGTCCACCTCCATCACCATGAACAGGCGCGTGCCCAGGCGGTAGATCTCCATGCCCGTCACGCCCTGGGCGCGCAAATGGTCGCGCACCTCGGGCCAGATTTTTTCGTGGGCCTTTTCGTAGGCGGCAATGCGCACGGCGTCGTCCACCAGGTCCAGAGCCAGGGCGTATCGCGTGGGTTGAGTCATGTTTTTTCCTTCAGACGGTCAAACGCAATGGGCTCGCGGCGCCCCCAGCCAGGCGAAAGCGCTCCACGGTGCTCACCAGCTCCCGCGCCTGCCCCTGCAGGCTGGAAGCCGCCGCCGCCATCTGCTCCACCAGCGCGGCGTTCTGCTGGGTGTTGCGGTCCATCTGTGCCACGGCCTCACTCACCTGCGAGACCCCATCACTCTGCTCACCGCTGGCCGAGCTGATACCGGCGACGATGTCCGTCACCCGGCCAATGGCATCAACCACCTCGCTCATGATGGCGCCCGCCCGGTCCGCCAGCTGGCTGCCCTGCTCGGCCCGCTGCACGCTGTCGCTCAACAGCTCCTTGATCTGCTTTGCCGCCTCCGCCGAACGGCCCGCCAGCGAACGCACCTCCGACGCCACCACGGCAAAGCCCCGGCCCTGCTCACCCGCACGCGCGGCTTCCACCGCCGCGTTCAAGGCCAGGATGTTGGTCTGGAAGGCGATGCCGTCGATCACGCCGATGATGCCGGTGATCTTGTTGGAGGCGGCGTTGATCTCGCGCATGGTGCCCACCACCTGGTGCACCACTTCGCCACCTTGCCGCGCAACGTGCGACGCGTTGGCCGCCAGTTCGCTCGCTTCGCGGGCATGGGCCGCGTTGTGGCCCACGGCGGCGTTCATCTGCTCCATGGATGCCGCCGTTTCTTCCAGGGCACTGGCCTGCTGTTCGGTGCGCGCGCTCAGGTCGTGGTTGCCGTGGGCAATTTCCGCGCTGGCCATGGCCACCCGCTCCGAGCCCTGGCGCACCGCACCCACCACCTGGACCAGCTCGTTCTGCATGCGCTGCATGGCAGCCATCAGGCTGGTCTGGTCTCCAGCGCGCACTTCGATGTCGCGGGTCAGGTCACCCGCCCCGATGCGCAGCGCCACCTCCGCCGCCTCCCTGGGTTCGCCACCCAACTGGGCCACGAGCAGGCGCACGATGCCCACCGATATCAAAAGGGCCAAGGCCGTACTGGCAGCGGTCACGCCCGCCAGCAGCCACAAAGCCGTGCCATACATGCGGCTTGAATCCTCAAACGCCGCATGGTTGGCCTGGTTCAGCCTCTTCTGGCTGGCCTCGATCGCCTGCTGCCACGCATCGATCGCCGGGCCCGCTTCGGCCAGCACCTTCATGGCCTCGGTGTCCTGGTGGGCCTGAACCGCCTGGTAGAGCCGGTCGAGCAACGGCGCCACGCGGGCGTAGGCGTCTTCCACGGGCTTCCACACGGGGTTGTCCGCGTGCGCGGTCACCGCGGCCGCCAGCCGTTCGCGCACGCGGCGGTAGTCGGCCATGCCTTCCTGGTACACCTTGACCTCGGCGGCGATCTCGTCGTCAGCCACGAGCATCATCACCTTGCGCACCGACAGGTTGACGCCCGATATGGCCTTGAGCATGTCATTGGCCAGGCCGATCTGGACATTGTTCTCCTGCTCGATCTGCACCAGCCCGCCCTGCATGCTGCGCATCATGGCAGCGTTGACAATGCTGGACAGCAGGTACACCAGCACCAGCAAGCCAAAGCCCGCATACAGGATGCGGGAGATTTTCCATTGCCTGATTCGCATGCCGGCCACCACTGCTTCAGGACAGCGCCCGGTCCAGGTGGGTGTAGCCGCCGTCCACGAACACCCACTGCCCGGTGG